>JAATFR010000174.1 GCA_015655095.1 Hyphomicrobiales bacterium
GCGCCTATGAAGAGGCCGGACGCGATCTTTATGCGGATGAATGGCGTCTGTTCCGCCGGGTCACCCTGCCTCTCATCGCCCCGGCCATTGGCGCCGGTGCTATTCTCGCCTTTGTTACATCGCTTGATGATTTTCTCATCAGCCTGATGGTGTCTGGCCCCGGCACAACGACTCTGCCTGTCTATGTCTACGGCATGATGCGTCTGGGGGTTACGCCCGAGGTCAATGCCATTTCCACCCTGTTGCTTGTTTTGTCTGTTTCACTGGTTGTACTGGCACTGCTGCTCGGGCGCCGCGCACGCAGCCGCGAATAGAGGCTTCTGGGCCTCGGAAAGAGAAGGGAACGAATGAGCTGGATCTCAAAACGCATGCTCTCCAAGCTTGCAGGCGTGGCGCTCGCCACACTGCTGCCGACTGCCGCATTTGCCGCGGACGCGGGTGAGCTCAATATCTACAACTGGACGGACTACACCTCGCCGGAACTGGTGGCGAAGTTCGAAAAGGAAACCGGCGTCAAGGTCAAGGTCGACACCTATGACTCCAACGAAACGCTGCTGGCCAAGCTGAAGTCCGGTGGCGGCGGCTATGACATCGTCATCGTGTCGAGCGACTTCGTACCGATCTTCGTCAAGGAAGGGCTCGTCCAGGAAGTTGACGCGAGCACGATGCCTTCCTTCAAGAACCTCGATCCCAAGTGGCAGAAGCGCGAGTGGGACGTGGACGCCAAGTACACCGTGCCGTGGGTGTGGGGCACAACCTCCTATTCGGTCGATACCGCCGTTTTCAAGGGACCGACCGACACGCTGAAATCGCTGTTTGAACCCGACGCTTCGATGAAGGGCAAGATCGGCATGTTCGGGTCGCCGACGGAAGTGATTTCGCTGGCGCTTGTCTATCTGAACAAGCCCCAGTGCAACACCAACCCGGCCGACCTGAAGCAGTTGAACGCCCTGCTCGAAGCGCAGAAGCCCTTCGTCAAGGTCTACAACTCGGATGGCATCATCGAGCGCATGGGTTCGGGCGAAACCGCGATGCACGAGCAATGGTCCGGTGGCGCGTTGCGTGCCCGCTGGGCGCGTTCGACCGTCAAGTACGTGTACCCCAAGGAAGGTGCTGTCGGCTGGATGGACAATATCGCCGTGCCGAAAGACGCAAAGAACGTCGAGAACGCCAAGAAGTTCTTCGACTTCATGATGCGGCCTGAAAATGTCGCGCTTCAGTCCTCCTTCTCGGGCTATCAGAATGCGGTTACCGGTAGCGAGAAGTTCCTTGAGGACAAGCTCGCCAAGGCGCCTGAGTTCAATCCGCCTGCAGACCTCAAGATCACCTTCGCGCCTTCCTGTTCGCCCAAGGCGATCAAGGCCTACGATCTGATCTGGACCAAGCTGCGCCAGTAATCAGGGATCAGCTTTCCTTCTCTATCCTTATGCCGCCGGAGCCCTCCCGGCGGCATTTTGTATGATGGCCGCTGCAGACATTATCTGGCACAAGGGAAGGTGAAAGAAACAAACAACAAGGGGGAAATTCTCAATGTCTCTGCATCTTGTCTCGCTGGTTACGATTGCGTCCCTGCTGGTCTTTGTCTGGATGTTCGTCCGGGTCGGCCGGGCGAGAGAAGCGTTCGGGGTTGCCGCACCCGCCACCACGGGCCATCCTGTCTTCGAGCGCCATTTTCGGGTTCAGATGAACACGCTCGAAGGGCTCATCATTTATCTCCCATCGCTCTGGCTGTTCGGTTTCTATGTCAATAACCGGCTGGCCGCGGCGCTTGGGGTGCTCTGGGTCATCGGCCGCGTCATCTATGCGATCTCCTATGTGAAGGAGCCCTCGTCACGCAGCCTCGGCTTCGGCATTCAGGGGCTTGCCACCGCCGTTCTGCTGCTGGGTGCGCTCGTGGGCGTGATCCGGGCCATCTCGATCACCGGAATCTGACGATGTGCTGCACCGGCCCCGTCAGGGGTCGGTCCATGGCCCAATTTTACTGAATATACATTCAATAGTGTCTTGTATCCCGCCAAAAACAAGGACTAAACTGTTATATGATCATTTAACAGTGGGATCGTCATGGCAGCCGTGGACCGGATTGAGGTGGGCGAACAGATTCTGCGCGGGACGCGCGATGGCCGCCGGCGCGAACTGATCGAGGCGACCATCGGCGTGGTCGGCTTTCACGGGCTCGCGGGCGCCACGCTCGCAAGGGTGGCAAGCGAGGCGGGTCTGTCGGCGGGAATCGTCAATCACCATTTCGACACCAAGGAAAGCCTGCTCACCGAGACTCTGCGCCACCTTGCGGACGAATTTTCCGATGCTCTGACCGTCGCGATGACGGAAACCCGGGGTGATCCGGTGGCGGGGCTTCACGCCATCATTGATCTCACCTTCGATCCGCTGCTTTCCCAACCCGACCGGGTTGCCGTCTGGTTTGCGTTCCACAGCGAGAGCCGATGGCGCGACAGCTACACGACATTGTGTGGTGAGCGCGACAAGGTCTATTTCGATGCCATCGAGGGCCTCTTTGAGGCGCTGATCGAGGACAAGAACAAGGCCCATGTGCTGGCGCGCGCCTTCGCCGGTCTGCTCGACACCTATTGGCAGGATCTGCTGTTCATCGGCGATACGCTGGATCGTGAAAAGGCCAAACTCGATTGCCAGACTTTCCTTGCCGCCGTTCTGCCCGCCACAGCCACGGCAACCTTGCCCTCCGCCGCTCCGGCGAGAACCGCGCGGTCGGTGCTGCCTTTCCCTGTGACCGGCGATGGCTATGAATTGCTGCCAGATGATCCGGAAGGCCCGCCGCACACATTGCCCGCCTGGATCTATACCAGCGATGAATTCTTCGAGCTGGAAAAGCAGGAGATATTCATGAAGGAGTGGCACATCGTCTGCCACGTCAATGAAATCCCCAATGTCGGCGACTACAGCACCTTTGAGTTGCTTGGCCAGCGTGTCTTCGTGGTGCGCGGCGCGAGCGGCGGGATTGGTGGTTTCCACAATGTCTGCCGTCACCGCGCCCATGCGCTTGTCACCGGGCAAAGCGGCACATGCCCGAAGAAGGGCATCACCTGCCCCTATCATGGCTGGGTCTACGGGCTCGACGGCAAGCTGGAAGTCGTTTCCGCGCCACACAGCTTCAATGAATTCGAGCATCTTGATTTTGGTCTGCCGCCGGTCGAGACGGAAGTTCATATGGGCTTTGTCTATGTCCGGTTCGGCGGTGACGGTCCTTCGGTCGCGGAACGATTTGCGCCTTATGCAGAGGAAATGGCGAAGTACCGTTTTGAGGAGCTGATCCCGATGGAGGAGGAGCACACTTTCAACGAGACGGGCGCGGACTGGAAGAATGTCTGGGACAATTATCTCGAAGGTTATCATTTCGCGATGGGGCATCCGGGGCTCTACGGTCTTACCGGCCAGCGTTATGATATCGAGGCGGCCCCCGATGAGCGGGTTGCGCGTCTGGGCCACAGCCTGCGCGACAAGCCGGCAACCTCATGGTCCGGCCGCATGTACCAGAAAATCCTCCAGCCGCAGGCCCATCTGCCGGAAGAGATGCAGACGAACTGGAGCTATTTCTTCATGTATCCGCTGCTCTCCTTCGACGTCTATCCCGAAGTCATGGGCACGTTTCAGGTGATCCCGATTTCACCGGGCCGCTCGCAGCTCCGCTATCGCAATTACCGTCTGCCGGAGCAGAATAGCCGTCGCGACAATGCTGCGCGCTGGCTCAACTGGCGCATCAACGCGCAGGTGCAGTCAGAAGACGATACCCTGGTCGATTCAGTCCAGCACGGCCTGACGTCGGATTCCTATATCGCGGGCATCCTGTCGGAAAAGGAAGTGATTGTGCACAATTTCCAGAACTGGGTCCGCCGCAGCATTCCCGCCGCGCGTCTGGCTCACGCGCCGGAAAAAGGCTCGCTCGGGCGCATCAACAAGGAGCTGGCGCGGAAGTAACCGCGCCAGTCTATTCTCTCTCAAGGCCGAGCGGTCTCGACCAGCGCGTCGACAGCGACAACGCCTGATGACCTGACAATTACAGGGTTGACGTCGATGGCGGCGATCTGCCCCGGTCCGGTGCCTCCAAGTGCTGCTGCAAGAACGGAGAAGTTCGAGGCGGCAGCACAGAAAGCGGCAATATCAAAGGCCGATTCCCCACGCAGACCGTCGAGCAATCTGCGCAGCTTGAGCTTGCCGATGAGACGCAGCGCCTCATCCGAGGTAAATGGCGGCAGCGCTGTTGCCCGGTCATACAGCAGCTCGGCGTGAACGCCGCCCATGGCGATGGTGACGATGGGGCCAAACTGGGCGTCCGCCACCATGCCGAGCAGCATTTCCACCTTCGAGCCACCGATCATCGGGGCGAGCAGCACGAGCGGACCGAGCCGCGCGGACATATCGCCATAGGCGTCGAGCAATGCGGCTTCATTGGCGATACCCACCTTTACCCCACCCACATCGGATTTGTGAGCAATGCCCGGCATCGCGGTCTTCAGCACCAGCGGATAACCGAGCCTGCCGGCGGCATCGAGGACTTCAGGGATCGTGCGCGCCTTGCGGCTGATCACTACGGGCACGCCGAAAGACTCAAGAAGGGAAAGCCCCTCGGATTCATCAAACGGGGAGGGCGCTTTCAGCCTCTCCGCCCAGTCTGCCACGGCGCGGGCCGGGGGCTGGGGTAGAGGGCCTGCCGGGCGCAAGCGCCGGTCGCGATGATCGAGCAGCGCGCGCGCGCCACGTAGAAAGCCCGGCACGCTGTCGATCACCGGGTAGCCGTCGCGGGTCAGGCGCACGGCGTCCGTGCTTTCGCCCGATCCCTGATGGTTGGAGACCAGAAACATCGGCTTGCCGCTTTCAGCCGCGTGTCCGTAAAGAATGTCCGAATATTGCCGGGGAACCGCACCCTTCATCGCCCGGTCCACCACCA
>JAATFR010000132.1 GCA_015655095.1 Hyphomicrobiales bacterium
GCCATCGCTTTCGGCAAACATGCGGTGGTGGTGGATGGCAATGTCGAGCGCGTGGTCGCCCGCCTGTTCGCGCTGGACGAGCCGCTGCCCGCCGTCAAGCCGGAGATCAGGGCCAGAGCGGCCACGATCACGCCCCTGCGCCGGGCGGGGGATTTCGCGCAGGCGATGATGGATCTGGGGGCGACGCTCTGCTCGCCCAAACGGCCTTCCTGCATGATCTGTCCCGTCGAAGCCTCATGCGAGGCCCGCGCGCAGGGCACGCAGGAAACCTATCCCCGGCGCGCGGCCAAAAAGGCCCGTCCGGTCCGCCGGGGCGCCTGCTTTTTCCTGACGCGCCCGGATGGAGCGGTGCTGCTGCGCCGCCGCCCGAACAAGGGATTGCTGGGGGGTATGATGGAAGTGCCCACAGGCGATTGGGGCGCGGACCCATTGTCCGACGAGGCGCTGCTAATATCCGCCCCCGCCCCGGTCGCATGGCGGCGGGTGCCGGGGCTGGTCGAGCACACCTTCACCCATTTCCATCTGGAACTGACGGTCTTCACCGGCGAGGCCACCGCCCGGCAGGCAAAGGAGGCTGATGGCCTCTGGACCTCGCGGGAGGAACTGGCAGGCGAGGCATTGCCGACCGTGATGCGCAAGGTGGTGGCGAAGGCGGACCTGGATCTGGGTCGGCCGGGTTTAGGGGAAGCGGGATAACCTTTCCAAATCACCTCCAATCAGGGGACGGTTGGCCACCTCGATATTGCCGCTTGCAAGAAGTCCATATTTGGACTATATGCTTCTTCAGAAACAAATCTGGAGGTTGGCGATGGTCGTGCAAGCTCCCCCCGCAGCAGCGATGGACCGTAAAGGGCTATCCGGCCCTGCGCTACGCACATTCTTTCGCATTGCAGACTTATGGAATCTCTCGGTCGAAGATCAGATGACTCTGCTCGGAGTGACGGCGCGATCCACCTTCTTCAAGTGGAAGAAGGATTCCAACGCGGTTCTGCCCAAGGACACGCTGGAACGTATCTCCTACATCTTGGGCGTCTATAAAGCGCTTCAGATACTGTTGCCGAGTGAAAAGGCAGCTGATGAGTGGGTGAAGCGTCCGAATGCCGCCTCCCGGTTCGGCGGCCAATCGGCTCTTGACCGGATGCTGTCCGGTCAGGTCGCGGACCTGTTCGTTGTCAGGCAGTATCTGGATGCGCAACGGGGCGGCTGGGCATGACGCTTCCGGTTGGCCGTATCGAATGGAAACCATGCTGGCGGATCATCCCCAGCCGCTTTCCGCCGATCCAGCTTTTCGAGCGGGTGACCGACTCCGACGATCTTGAAGCGATCTTCGAGTTGGAGGCGCTGACCAATTCCAGGCTTCGCGATGAAGTCGGGGATATCTGTCTTGTCTCCCCGGAGGACCGCGTCAGCGGCCCTGGCTCCAGCATCATCATGGCGGCCTTCACGCACCTCAATCCCGAGGGTAGCCGTTTCACGGACGGCACCTACGGGGTGTTTTACGCGGCCAATGATCTCGAAACCGCCATCGCGGAAACGGTTTATCACCGCGAACGCTTCATGCATGCAACTGCGCAAGCGCATATGGAGCTGGATATGCGCGTCTACCTCGTTGATCTCGATGGCTATCTGCACGATCTGCGTGGACAGGCATCAGCCTACCCTCTCATCTACCATAACGAGAATTACGCGGCTGGCCAGTATCTGGCGCGGACGCTCCGCAAGGACGGATCAAACGGCATTGCTTATGGCAGCGTCCGCCGTGACAGCGGGGAATGTGTCGCCGTCTTTCGCCCACGTCTTCTATCGAACAGCCGCCAAGAGAAGCATCTTTGCTACGTCTGGGATGGTCAGAAGATTGCTTCCGTATACGAGAAGCGTGAACTAGGCGATGGGCAGTCCCGATCATGATCGATGTCCACAGGGATTTGAACGACGAGCCTGCTGAGGACCTCTTGAACCCCCATCCGCATCGGGGAAACGCGCAGCCGAAGGGCGGCCGCAATCACCGAAATAAAACTACAATGTCTTGGGAGAAACCTCTTGCGATTCAAAAAGCGAGATTCGTCTGATGTGCTCGAAAACAGGGCTTTTGCGGACGATTGTCGCCACTTCAATAGTGCAATCGGCAGCGTTTACAATTCTGTGCTGAAATGGTGCGCCCGGAACGATTCGAACGTCCGACCCTCAGATTCGTAGTCTGATGCTCTATCCAGCTGAGCTACGGGCGCTGACGCGGCGGCGTGGGGCGAAAACGGGGCCCCGCGGCTGCGAGAGCGGCATTCATAAGGGGTCCGGCAGCGGAACGCAAGCGGGTCCGGGCAGGTTTGTTGAAGCTTTTATGCCGGGGCGGGTTTGCCTCCCGGGCGGGGCTATTTTCCGTGGCGCGCCCTGTAGCCGGGCATTTCCCCTGATGATTCCGCGCTGAAAACGCCCCGGGCAATGGCGCGCGCCACGCAATCTGCGGCGATGGCGCCAAGCTCTGCGACCGCAAGCGGGCGGTTTTCCCCGCCGAGCGGGCGGCGGGCCGAGGCGAGAACGAAAACGCTGTCGCCGTCGAAAGGCGTATGGATCGGCCGGATCGCCCGGGCAAAGCCGTCCTGCGCCATGATGGCGACCCGGCGGGCCTCGGCGGGGGTCAGATCCGCATTGCAGGCGACGACGCCGATGGTGGTGTTGCCGCCGGGGGTGAGGCCCGCCCGGTCAATGCCCGCCCTGGCCGCTCCCGTCCTGGCCGCTTTTGTGCCGGTCCTGAAATCCTGCGCCGAGACGGGCGGCAGGGGCGAAGGCCAGCGCTGCTCGCCCAGTTCACCCGCCAGCGCATAGGGCGCGGCCCACAGGCAGTCCGTGCCGGGGATAACCGGCGAGCCGAACGGGTTGACCGCGATCAGCGCGCCGACCTGAAGCCCGGCCGGCGTTACCGCTGAAACAGAGCCAAGCCCGCCCTTGTAGCCGCCGGCGATTGCACCCAGCCCCGCGCCCGCATTGCCAAGGGCGAAGTCGAGTGCCGCCGCCTCGCAGGCGCTGCGCCCCAGCCGCCGGTAGGGCGGCTCCTCGCCCCATGATTTGTCGCCGCCATTGGTGAGGTCGAACAGCACGGCGGCGGGCACCACCGGCGAGACCACGGGTGACGACCCTATGGCAAAGCCGCGGCCCCGCGCGCCGAGCCAGCCGGCCGCGCCCGAGGCGGCGTCGAGCCCGTAGGAGGAGCCGCCGGACAGCACCACGGCATCGACGGCATCGACAAGGCAGGCCGGGTCCAGCGCATCGGTTTCCCGGGTTCCGGGGCCGCCGCCGCGCACATCCACCCCGGCGACGGCGCGCCCATCGGGAAGGATCACCGTCACGCCGCTGCGCGCGGCGTGGTCCTCGGCATTGCCGACGCGAAATCCCTCCACATCGGTAATCAGGTTGCGGGGGCCGGGGCGAATGAAGCTGTCGGTCATGTCTGCCCCTGAGACGGTGCGGGAGAGGATGAAGGAGGCGAACGCTAGCCGCCTCTCATTTTACGGTCAACGCCTGCTATTTCTCCGGTTAGGATGGAAGCGGGCAAGCGGGAGGAGAAGTTTATGCGAACACGGCTCATCTGGATCGGCGTGCCCATCATTGTGGTCATTGCCCTTTTTGCCGGATGGCGCCTGTTCGCTCCCCATGCGGCGCGGCCCTATATGGTGGCGAGCGCCGAGCGGCAGGCAAGCGAGGCGGGTGTCGAGATCATCCGGCAGGGCGGCAACGCGCTCGATGCGGCCATCGCTGTCGAGGCCGTGCTGGGGCTCGTCGAGCCGCAGTCATCCGGGCTCGGGGGCGGGGCCTATCTGCTCTACTGGGATGCAGGCAACAAGGCGCTGACAAGCTATGACGGCCGCGAGACGGCTCCTCATGTGATCGATCCCGGCGCTTTCCTCGATGCGGACGGCAAGGAGCGAAGCTATATCGACGCCATGCTGTCGGGCCAGTCGGTGGGCGCGCCGGGCCTTGTGAAAATGCTCTGGCTTGCCCATCAAAAGCACGGCAGGCTTGCCTGGAAGGATCTTTTCGCGCCGGCGATCCGTCTTGCCAACGGGGGCTTTCCCGTTTCGCCGCGGCTTGCGGGCTGGCTGAAGCGCGATACGGCGCTGGCAAAAATGCCGGGTGCGGATAAATATTTCTACAAGACGGATGCCTCCGGCGCGCGCGTACCGTTCATGGAAGGCGATATCCTTAAAAATCCGGCCTATGCCCGGACGCTTGAGCTGATCGCCGATCAGGGACCGGACGGGTTCTACAAAGGCCCTGTCGCACAATCCATTGTCGATGCGGTGACAAGCGCCCCCCGCCGTCCGGGCGCGTTGACGCTGGACGATCTCCAGAATTACGAGGCGAAGGAGCGCCAGCCGGTCTGTGGCCCCTACCGGACATTCAGGGTCTGCGGGATGGGACCCTCCAGTTCCGGCGGCGTCACCACATTGCAGATTCTCGGCATTCTCCAGAGCTTCGACATGGGCGCGATCAAGCCGCTCTCCCTTGAAGCGGTGCACTTCATGTCGGAAGCCTCGAAGCTGGCCTTCGCCGACCGCGATCTTTATCTGGGCGATCCTGATGTCCATCCTCAGCCGGTGGCGCAGATGCTGGCCCCCGCCTATCTGCGATCGCGGGCCAACCAGATCGACCCCAGCCGGACCATGGGGCAGGCGAGGCCCGGCGCGCTTCCCGAGGTAAAAGCGGAACAGTTCGCCCCCAACAGCGATATATCGCTGCCCTCGACCAGCCATTTCAGCATTGTCGACGGGGATGGCAATGCCATCGCCATGACCGCTTCCATCGAGGGTCCGTTCGGCAGTCATCTGATGGCGTCGGGCTTTTTGCTCAATAATGAGCTGACGGATTTCTCAGCCTTTGCAACCGACAACGGCAGGCCGGTGGCGAATGCGGTCGCGCCCGGCAA
>JAATFR010000137.1 GCA_015655095.1 Hyphomicrobiales bacterium
ATGACCGGTATTCTGGTGCGCGTGGATGGAAGCACGGAGCAGGGTGGAATAAAGCTCACCATCGAGCCCATCGGCATGGCTGCGCTGCCTCTGGAGCGGATGCCGCGCAGGCTGGAGGTGACGAGCCGGATCAAGGGGGGCGAAGCCCTGTTCGCGGGCGATGTGATCGGGCTTCGTGTCCGGCTCGTGCCGCCGCCACCTCCTGTTGCGCCTGACGGTTTCGACTTCGCGCGGCAAGCCTTTTTCGAGGGTATTGGCGGCATGGGGTTCGCGGTGTCAGCTCCTGTTGTGATCCGCTCTCACGAAAGAGAAGGAGCGAGCATCGGCGCTGCGCTGGAACGCCTGCGCAGCAAGATCACCATCCGGGCCTCAACCCGCATCGGCGGCGATGACGGCGCGGTGGCGGCTGCCATGATGACGGGAGAAACGGCGGGTATTTCCAAAGACGCAAACAATGATATGCGCATATCCGGTCTGGCGCATGTGCTTTCCATTTCCGGACTGCATATGGCCTTGTTCGCAGGCTCCATGTTCTGGGCCATGCGGATGCTGCTGGCGCTGATACCTCCCCTCGCGCTCAATTACCCAATCAAAAAATGGGCAGCCTGCCTCGCTCTTGTGGCGGCAACCTTCTATCTGATGATTTCCGTACCGGCCGTCGCGACCCAGCGCTCCTACATCATGGCGGCGTTGCTGTTCATTGCCATCATTGCCGGACGCGCGGCCATCAGTATGCGCAATATCGCCGTGGCGGCACTCCTTGTGCTTCTGATCTGGCCTGACAGCCTGATCGGGGCGAGTTTCCAGATGTCATTCTCCGCCGTGATCGCGCTTGTTGGCGTCTATGAAAGCTGGATGCGAAGGAGGGCCGACAAATCAGGCGTGAAGGAAGGATCAAGGGTGCTGGCAGCCTTAAGCCTTGGCGGCTTCTGGCTGTTCGATGCAGCCGTAACAAGCCTGATTGCGGGGACCGCGACCGGAGCCTTTGCCGCTTTCCATTTCAACCGCATGTCATCCTACAGCCTGATCGCGAATGTGCTGGCGACGCCCTTGATCGGCGTTGTCATCATGCCCGCTGCGCTGGTGGCGCTAATGTTGATGCCCTTCGGGCTCGATGGTTATGTGCTCGATGTGATGGGTCTGGGCGTCAAGGGGATGCTGGGCATCGCGCATGAAGTTGCGAGCTGGCCAGGCGCAACGGTTCCTGTTCGATCGGGGCCGGTTTCCGCCCTGATCCTTCTAAGTCTGGGCGGGCTCTGGCTCATGCTCTGGCGGAGGCGCTGGCGCTATCTGGGACTTTTGCCGCTCGTGCTTTCGCTGTTCGTCTGGGTAAGGGCGCCCATACCGTTCGCGCTGATCGGTCGGGAAGGGGAGATTATGGCTGTGAGAGACCTGGATGGCGCCCTGATTCTTACCTCGGCAAAGCCCGCCTATACGGCCCAGAGCTGGCTTCGACGCGATGGAGATGCGAGGCTGCCTGCCGAAGCCGCTGCAAGTCCCGCACTTGCCTGCGATACGTCAGGGTGCATCTATGCTGAAACAGGGGCGCCCACTATCGCCATTCCGAAGGACATCGCCAGCCTTGATGAAGATTGCGCGCGTTCCGGCCTTCTGCTGACCGGCCTGAAGCTGCCATGGGCGATCAAACGGCGATGCAATGTCGATGTGCTGATCGATGGATTTTTCTTGGGGAAAAACGGGGCAACGACCATCTATGACGTGGACGGATCATTCAGAATCGTTACAACGGCAGGCGTGAGAGGCAAGCGCCCGTGGACAGTTCCCTGAACAAAAGGTCCTAAACCAGGCACAAACCTCGGCCTTCCCCTGCGTCAGGATAAGCCTGCATATTTTCCCCTGAACGGGCTGTCAAAAGCTGATAATCATCACTCAACAATTCAATAATATCGAGTTTACAGGGGAGGGAGCGCCAGCCATGGAGTTCGGATTTACCGCCAAAGATGAAGCCTTCCGGATGGAGGTCAGGGATTTTTTTCAGACCCAATATCCAGCGGAAATCATAGACAAGATCAGCCGTGGCCATTCTCCATCAAAGAAGGATTATCAGCTCTCGGAACGGGCCCTTGCCGCGCGCGGCTGGCTTGCCGTCAACTGGCCAAAGGAGTTTGGCGGCACGGGCTGGACGCCGAACCAGAAATATATTTTCGACGAGGAGCTGGAGCGGGCAGGCGCGCTCAATGTGGTGCCGATGGGACTGCTCTATGTCGGCCCCGTCATTTATACGTTCGGCACCGACGAGCAGAAGAAACGATGGCTGCCGGGTATTCTTGAGAGCACGGTATTCTGGGCCCAGGGCTATTCGGAACCAGGCTCAGGCTCGGACCTTGCCTCGCTTCAGTGTGCAGCCGTGGTTGTTGGCGATAATTATATCGTCAATGGCACCAAGATATGGACCAGTCAGGCGCAGCATGCCGACTGGATATTCTGTCTGTTGCGTACGGACAATTCAGGCAAGAAACAGGAAGGCATCACCTTCCTGTGCATCGACATGGCGACACCCGGCGTGAGCGTGAAGCCAATCATCACGATTGATGGCAAGCACGTTCTCAACGGTGTCGAGTTTGCCGATGTGTGCGTACCAATGGCAAACCGCATCGGAGAGGAGGGCCGGGGCTGGGATTATGCCAATTATCTGCTCGGCCATGAACGCACCTCATATGCCCATGTGGCGGGCAAGCGCAAGCTGTTGCACGAAATCAGGGAGGCTGCCCGTTCTACAGGCGATGGCAGCCTTATTCATGAGACCGGGTTCCTTGATCGGCTGGCCGCTCTGGAGGCACGTCTCGACGCCCTTGAAATCACCGTGCTTAGAACACTGACTTCTGTATCGGAGGGCGGGTCTCCGGGAGACGAATCTTCCATTCTCAAAGTCATTGCGACAGAGCTGGCGCAGGATATTACCGAACTGGGCATTGAATGTTTCGGCTATTATGGACAGATCAGCTTTCCGGATTCTGCGGCTCCACTATGGACCTTTAATACGCCCGTGCCGCCCGGGGCCGCACCCGCCATGGCGCGCTATCTGGCCGCGCGAGCCCAGTCAATTTATGGCGGCTCGAACGAAATCCAGAAGAACATTATCGCAAAACGAATATTGAAGTTGTAAACCGGTATTGCCTCCCGGTTTCTGCCACTCGCCTTGCTCCCGGACTGAAGGAGGTAAATTGAA
>JAATFR010000421.1 GCA_015655095.1 Hyphomicrobiales bacterium
GCGATGTTCACGACCAGTTTGCCGAAATGTCCTGCATCACGAAGTGCATTATAGGCAGCTTCAGCATCAGCGAAAAGGAAGACCTGATCGACTTGCGGCTTGATGCCGGTTCTCACCAAAGCGGCGAGCGTCGCAACCGGGCCGACATAAATCCCTTGCAGCGTGATCCGCTTTTCCAGAATCGCACCGGTATCCACATGGCCGTCAAAGCCGGTCAGAACGCCCATGAGAGAAATACGCCCATCGAACCGGGCGGCCTTGAGCGTCTGACTGAGTGTCGCGGGGCCTGCGACATCCACCGCAAGGTCAGCACCGGCGCCATCGGTCAGACGGAGCACTTCGTCCGCCCAGGCCGGAGTGCGGCGATAGTTGATTACGTCATCCGCCCCAAGCGCTCGGGCACGTTCAAGCTTTTCGTCGGAGCTGGATGTGATGATGACACGGGCGCCCGCCAGTTTCGCGAGCTGAAGGGCGAAGATCGAGACGCCTCCCGTCCCGAGCAGGAGGACGGTTTCACCGGGCTGCAAGGGCCGACGCTCGAACAGTGCCGAAAACGCGGTAACCCCGGCGCATGGCAAGGTCGATGCCTCTTCGAACGTCATGGTATCGGGAATGCTCACGATGCTGTTCGAGGGAACAACGATGTGTTCCGTCAACACGCCGTCCATCGTCTGGCCGCCAAGACTTGTCGCCTTCTTGGCTGGGGTGATCGGGCCTTCCACCCATCCGGGCATGAAGCCGATCACGACGCGGTCACCGACCTGCCAGTCTTCTACGCCTTCGCCAACGGCCGATATGATGCCCGCTCCATCGGAGAGCGGAACAACGTCCTTGAAGTTCCGGGCAATAACCAGGTCCCGGTAGTTCAGCGAAGCGGCGCGCAGATCGACCGCAACCTCGCCCTTCTCCGGCGGACGCACTTCGCCCTGAGTGAGTTTGAGGCGAGGATTTTCATTTCCGGTCAGAATGTATCGCTGCATGCCGGGTATCTCCTTTTCAGGGACCCACCATAGGGTTACGAGTCATCTCCATGAAGTACACACAAATTACGCATGTAGTATCATGAATGATAGTATCCCCATCAAACGCACACGCCGCCGCGCCGACAAGACCGGCTGTGCGGTCGAGGCAACCCTGTCGGTCATCGGCGGCATCTGGAAGCCGGTGATCCTGTTTCACCTGCTGGAAGGAAAGCTGCGCTTCAATGCGCTCTGCCGACTTGTTCCCGCCGCGACGCCCCGCATGATGACGCTGCAGTTGCGCGAACTGGAAGCGGATGGGGTCATCAACCGGATCGTCTATCCGGAGGTGCCGCCGAAGGTGGAATATGAACTCACCGCGTCCGGCGTTTCCCTTGCCCCCGTCCTGATAGCGATGCGCGATTGGGGGGAGCGACTTCAAAGGAACGAGAGGGAGGCATAGAAGCCGCCATGTCGATCTCATCAAAACCGGATTCCATGAACCCGCCTCCCCAAGATGCTTGGAACCCGTGGTCTCCTGCTGAGCTTCAGTTGCGCTTGGAGGGCATGGGTGACGACTGGTATATTGTTGGAGGCTGGGCTCTGGATTTGTGGCACGGATACCAGACTCGTGAACATGAGGACCTCGAATGCTCGGTCCCTTTTGCACGAAGCCAACATTACCGCCGCGCACTGTCTGAACTGGAATTCTTCTCCGTAAATGATGGGGAGCTAAGTCATCTCCCATCAACTGCGGATGTTCAGTCCGACGTATGGCAACAATGGGGGGCGGATGTTGCTGCAGGATGCTGGCGCGTCGACATGATGGTGGATCGGGGCACGTCTGACCAATGGGTCTACAAGCGCGAACCGGCGCTGCGGATGCGGCGAACGACTGCCTTGCGCGCGACTGACCATGGCATCCGTTATCTGGCTCCCGCGATCGTCCTGCTCTTCAAGGCGAAGTATACGCGTGAAAAGGACAACCACGACTTCCTGACCGCGCTTCCCCTGCTGGAGCGGCATGAACGGGCCGACCTTCATAATTGGCTCAGAATGCTGCATCCCTACCATGCCTGGATAGAGTTGCTCGATGCAGATCTGGCCTCTTGAGCGTCATGCCTGTGAAGCCAGCCCGTCGAGCGTGAACGCCAAGAGGCGCTCGCCTCTTGCTTTGCCGTCCGGTCCGGGGGGCAACCGCCAGAGAAAGCCCAGCAGAAGCAGCAAGTCGGCGCCGGTGATACTGGCGTCCGCGTGGACTGCGCCTAGCAGGGCCTCGATTGCGCCGACCATCTGGCTATAGCTGCTATTGTGAATGTCGTTCGTTATGGCGGCATGCAGCAAATTGGCCACGCCGCGCTTCATCCTGCCGTACTTGGCGAGACGCTCCATCCAGAGGCGCATTGCTTCGAGCGGAGGGTTCCTCAACAGCAGGGAAGACGCTAGGCCCACGAGATTGTCGATCTCGTGCTGATAGAGCGCCAAGACCAAGGCTTCGCGGTTGGGAAAATGCCGGTAGAGCGTGCCGGGGCCGACGCCCGCCGCCTTGGCGATTGCATTGAGGGAAATATCGGGCTCCTTCTCGATCAGCTCTCTTGCCGTTTCGAGAATGCGATCGCGGTTGATCCGGGCGTCCTTGCGCGGCGCGCGTTCCTCCTGCGCTGACATTTAAGTGATAGTCCTCTCCGCTTCTATTGACAAAACGGAGAGCTCTCCATATCTCCATGGTCAAGCGGAGAACTCTCCGCATAAGTATGGAGATTGAGATGCATTATATCAAGCTCGGCAATACGGGGCTGGACGTTTCTCCCATCGCAATCGGCGCCATGACCTACGGTGATCCGAAGCGGGGGCACCCGGTCTGGTCGCTTGGTGAAGAGGAAAGTCGTCCGCTGATCAAGCACGCCTTGGACTCGGGCATCAATTTCTTCGACACCGCCAATATGTATTCGCAAGGCTCCAGCGAGGAGATCCTGGGTCGA
>JAATFR010000406.1 GCA_015655095.1 Hyphomicrobiales bacterium
GGGATGCGGATGGAGCCGCCTGTATCCGTGCCAAAAGCCGCGGCGGCGAGCCCCCGGGACACCGACACCGCCGCCCCGGATGACGAACCGCCCGGCACCCGCTCGACATGGCTGTCGAACGGATTGGCCGGCGTGCCGAAATGGGGATTGATGCCAAGGCCGGAAAAAGCGAATTCGGTCATGGTCGTCCGCCCGAGCGCGACGAGCCCCGCCCGGGTTGCGCGCCCCACCACCTCGGCATCGTGTGCGGCGATATTATCGGCCCTGAGCAGCGAACCGCTCGCCGTCGCCGTGCCTTCAAGGTCGAACAGGTCCTTCCATGAGACCGGCACCCCGTCGAGCAGCCCCCGCCGCTGACCGTTCCGGGCCCTTTCCGCAGCGGCCCCGGCTTCCCGGACCGTGCGCTTTTCCAGAAACGAGATATAGATTCGCCGGTCCGGATCGAGCTTCTTCGCACGGTCGAGATAGAAACGCGCCAGATCACGGGGATCGAGCCTGCCCGCGCCAATCAGGCGGCCCAGCGCGAGGGCGGAGGTATTTTCGTCAAAAAGGGCAGGCATCGGGGGCTCCTGTGGTCGGGGCAAGCCTAGGCCATTTTTTATCCCCGGTTTCGTACATTTCGCCAAAGCCTGCTATAAAACCGCCCTTATGAGCAACTTGCCTGCAAATCCCGTTTTCTGCGCCCTCGACACGACCGACAGCGTCCGTGCCGCCACGCTCGCCCATAGCCTCAAGGGCGCGGTCGGCGGGCTCAAACTCGGACTGGAATTCTTTTACGCCTGCGGGCATGCGGGCTACCGGACCGTGGCCGAGGCGGGCCTGCCGCTCTTTCTGGACCTCAAGCTCCACGACATTCCCAACACCGTCGCGGGCGGCGTCCGCGCCTTGCTGCCGCTAAAACCCTCGATCATGACTATCCATGCCGGTGGCGGGCTTGCCATGATGAAGGCCGCCGTGGAAGCCGCCGCCGAGGCGGGCGAGCAACGTCCCCTGATCGTCGGCGTGACGGTGCTGACCAGCCTCGACCAGTCCGATCTCGCCGCCATGGGCGTGCAGGGCTCGACCGGCGAGCAGGTGCTGCGCCTTGCGGAACTGGCGGAAAAGGCGGGCCTTGATGGGGTCGTCTGCTCTGCCCATGAAATCGGGGCGCTGCGCCGCGAGCGAAGTCCGGGCTTCAAACTGATCGTGCCCGGCATCCGCCCCGCTGGCGCCGCCATCGGCGACCAGAAGCGGGTGATGAGCCCGGCCGACGCGCTGGCGCTGGGCGCCGACGTGCTGGTGATCGGCCGCCCGATCACGGACGCCCCCGATCCCCGCGCCGCCGCCGAGGCGATCCGGGCCTCCCTCTCATGAACGTCAAAGTCAAAATCTGCGGCCTGACCAGCGAGGACGCCGTGACGGCGGTGTCCGAGGCCGGGGTGGACTATGCGGGCTTTGTCTTCTATCCGCCAAGTCCCCGCCATCTGACGACGGCGCGCGCTGCGGAGCTTGCCGCCGGGCTGGACGAAGCGATCCTGAAGGTGGCTCTCACCGTCGATGCCGACGACCAGTTGCTCGACCAGATCATGAACAGCCTGCTGCCAGATGTCCTCCAGTTGCAGGGCAAGGAAACGCCCGAGCGCGTCGCGATGCTTGGTGAGCGCTATGGCCGGGCCATGATGAAAGCGATAGGCATCGAGAACGAAGCCGACCTCGGCCTTATCGACGCCTACCGCGAAGTCGCCGATCTGTTGCTGTTGGACGCCAAACCGCCTAAATCAGACCGTACGCTGCCGGGTGGCAACGGCCTAGCCTTCGACTGGGGCCTGATTTCCGCCCGGCGGATCGAGGAAGACTGGCTGCTGGCGGGGGGCCTGACGCCGGAAAATGTCGCGGAGGCGATCCGGGTGACCGGCGCTCCGGGCGTAGATGTGTCATCCGGCGTTGAGAGTGCCCCCGGCGTCAAGGACCCGACGCTGATTGCAGCGTTCGTCCGGGCCGCGAAGGCGGCTGCGGCCTGAATGGAAAGAGTGGCTGGATAGCGAGATGAGTATGAAGGTTGATACGGTTGCCGTGGGCGCAACGCCCAACTCCCTGCGTTCGGGTCCGGACGGGCGGGGACGTTTTGGCATATTCGGCGGGCGCTTCGTCGCCGAGACATTGATGCCCCTCATTCTTGATCTTGAGAAAGCCTATGACGAGGCCCGCAACGATCCGGCTTTCCATGCCGAACTGCGGGACCTCCAGCTTCACTATACCGGCCGCCCGAGCCCGCTCTATTTCGCCAGCCGCCTGACCGAAAAGCTTGGCGGCGCGAAAATCTATTTCAAGCGCGAGGAGCTGAACCACACCGGTTCCCACAAGATCAACAATTGCCTCGGCCAGATCCTGCTGGCGCGGCGCATGGGCAAGACCCGGATCATCGCCGAAACCGGCGCGGGCCAGCATGGCGTGGCCTCCGCCACCGTCTGCGCCAAGTTCGACCTGCCCTGCCTTGTCTATATGGGCGCGACCGACGTGGAGCGCCAGAAGCCCAATGTCTTCCGCATGCGGCTGCTGGGCGCGGATGTGACCGCTGTGACGTCAGGCTCGGGTACGCTCAAGGACGCCATGAACGAGGCGCTGCGCGACTGGGTGACGAATGTAGGCGACACCTATTATCTGATCGGCACGGTCGCCGGGCCCCATCCCTATCCCGCCATGGTGCGCGACTTCCAGTCGGTCATCGGCGAGGAAACGAAACAGCAGATCCTTGAACTTGAAGGCAAGCTGCCGGACACGCTGGTGGCCTGCGTCGGCGGCGGCTCGAACGCCATGGGCCTGTTCCACCCCTTCCTCGATGACACCGGCGTCGAGATCGTCGGCGTCGAAGCGGGCGGCCATGGCGTCGAGACGGGTGAGCATTCCGCCTCGATCACTGGCGGTTCACCAGGCGTGCTTCACGGCAACCGCACCTATCTGCTGCAAAACGATGACGGCCAGATTCTCGAAGGCCACTCCATCTCGGCGGGCCTCGACTACCCCGGCATCGGGCCTGAGCATTCATGGCTCCACGACATAGGCCGGGTGAAATACATCAACGCCACGGACAAGGAGGCGCGCGACGCCTTCCAGGTCTGCTCAAAGCTCGAAGGCCTAATCCCCGCGCTCGAAAGCGCCCATGCGCTGGCCCACATCATCAAGGTTGCGCCTACCCTGCCCAAGGATCATGTGATCGTCATGTGCCTGTCGGGGCGCGGCGACAAGGACGTGTTTTCGGTCGCCGAACATCTGGGAGTGGAGCTTTAACATGACCACCCGTCTGGAAACGCGCTTCGCGGCGCTTGGCAAGGAAGGCCGTGCAGCCTTTGTCGCCTTCATCACTGCGGGCGACCCCGATCAGGAAACTTCGTTCGAGCTGCTGAGCGGCCTTGCCGCCGCGGGCGCCGACGTGATCGAACTTGGCATGCCCTTCACCGATCCTATGGCGGATGGTCCCGCCATTCAGGCCTCGTCCCTGCGCGCGCTCAAGGCCGGGATCACCATGAAGCGTACCCTAGATCTGGTGCGCCGCCTGCGGCAGGCCGACAACACCACTCCGGTCGTGTTGATGGGCTATTACAACCCGATCTACCACATGGGCGTCGAAAATTTTCTTGCACAGGCCAAGACCGCGGGCGTCGACGGCCTGATCGTCGTCGATCTGCCGCCCGAGGAAGACGATGAACTGTGCGTGCCTGCGCTCAACGCAGGGCTGAACTTCATCCGGCTCGCCACCCCTACCACCGACGACAAGCGCCTGCCCGCCGTGCTCGCCAACACCAGCGGCTTTGTCTATTACGTCTCGATCAACGGCATCACCGGTTCGGCAAGCCCCGAGGCGCGTGACGTGGCGCAGGCGATTGCCCGCATCAAGGGCCACACGAGCCTCCCCGTCGCGGTCGGCTTCGGCATCCGCACGCCGGATCAGGCGGCAAACATCGCCCGCGCGGCGGATGGCGCGGTCGTCGGCTCCGCCATCGTCAGCGCGCTGGCCGCTGAACTTGACGCGAAAGGCAAGGCCCGGCCCGGTGCGCCAGGCCGCGTTCTTGAATTTGTCCGTACCTTGAGCGATGCCACCCACACTGCGCGCGAAAGCGCCGCTGTTTAAACGGGAGACTTGTCCATGAGCTGGCTCACGAATGTTGTCCGCCCCCGAATCCAGAAGGTTTTCCGCAGCAACAAGGAAACCCCGGAAAATCTGTGGCACAAGTGCCCTGCCTGTGGGGAAATGATTTTCCATCGCGATCTGGAGGCCGCCCTCAAGGTCTGCCCCCAGTGCGGCTATCATATGCGCCTGACGGCGAAAGAGCGCCTCGCCTCGATTTTCGATGGCGGCGAATACAAGCCCGTTGCTCTGCCCACAGTTCCCCTTGATCCGCTGAAATTCCGTGATCAGAAGAAATATCCGGACCGGCTGAAGGACGCCCGTTCCAAGACAGGCATGGAGGATGCCGTGCTGGTGGGCACCGGCAATGTCAAGGGCGTCGAGGCCGTCGTCGCCGTGCAGGACTTCGCCTTCATGGGCGGTTCGCTCGGTATGGCGGCGGGCGAGGCCATCGTGCGCAGCGCCGAGGTCGCCATCGAAAAACACATTCCCCTGATCATGGTGGCTGCGGCAGGCGGCGCGCGCATGCAGGAAGCCATCCTCGCCCTGATGCAGATGCCGCGCACCACGGTCGCCGTGCAGATGCTCCGTGAGGCGGGCGTGCCCTATATCGTGGTCCTGACCGACCCCACCACCGGCGGCGTGCTTGCCTCCTACGCCATGCTGGGCGACATCCAGATCGCGGAGAAAGGCGCGCTGATCGGCTTTTCGGGCCGCCGCGTGATTGAGCAGACGATCCGCGAAAAGCTGCCGGAAGGCTATCAGCTTGCAGAATTCCAGCTTGAGCGCGGCACCGTCGATATGGTCGTCCACCGCCACCAGCTCAAGGAAACGCTGGGACGGGTCATCCGTCTGCTGACCCACCGGCCCAAGGCGGGCGCCATCGTACCGTTCGCGCGCGTGCAGGCAACCCGCTAGGAGAGACGATGACCACGAGCGATGTCATTCTGGATCGGCTGACGGGACTCCACCCCAAGCTGATCGACCTCTCGCTCGGGCGCACCTTCACCCTGCTGGCTCGGCTCGGCAATCCCCATCTCCGGGTCGCCCCCGTCTTTCATGTTGCGGGCACGAATGGCAAGGGCTCGACCTGCGCCTATCTGCGCGCCATGCTCGAAGCGCAGGGACTTGGCGTCCACTCCTACATTTCGCCTCATCTGGTGCGGTTTCATGAACGCATTCGGCTGGCGGGCCACCCCGCCGCCGGAACCAGAAGCGCCAATATCAGCGAGCCGGAACTGGTTGCCCTGCTGGATGAATGCGAGCGGGCGAACGCGGGCGACCAGATCACTTTTTTCGAGATCACCACC
>JAATFR010000214.1 GCA_015655095.1 Hyphomicrobiales bacterium
CGCCGATGCCGAAGCGCAGCGCGGTGATGTCCCAGATCCGCAGCTCCCGCGTCACGCTGAAGCGCGTCACCACGAACCATCCGGAAAAGATCGTCACGGACAGCGCCGCCCAGCCGAGACCTGCCACCAAATGGCGCGCGGCAGGTCGCCGGTAAATGGCAAGAGGCCCCTCTATCCCGATCGCCTCTGCATCCGCCACGGCACGCCTCCACTCGGGCGACGAGGTGCAATTCAGCGCCATCGCCCACGTTCTGGTATGTTCGTTCTAGAATGCCCCACCGATCAGGGCATGGCAAGATGCTCGATGCCCGGCCACCTCGGGACGCGCTTGAGTTTCTGCCTGTCCGTTCTAAAATAAGACTTGGGAGCGAGGGTGACCGGCCCGCACACGCTCAGCTGAGTATGGATGACACATGGCGAGACCGCGCGAATTTGACGAGGCGACGGTCCTCGATGCTGCGGTTCAGTGCTTCTGGCACCACGGCTACGAGGCGACTTCGGTCAGGGATCTGATCAGGGAAACAGGACTGACCGGGGCGAGCCTCTACAATGCATTCGGCGACAAGCGGGCTTTCTATGAAAAGGCGCTCAATCACTATGTCGAATCCAGTATCGTCGCTCGTATTCGCCGCTGCAGGGAACTGGCGCCACGCGATGCGATCGAGGCCTTCTTTGCCGAAATCCTGAAGCGTTCGCTCGGCGATCGTCAGCATAAAGGCTGCATGCTGGTGAACGCGGCGCTCGACGTCGCAGCACACGACCGGGCCCTGCAGAAGAACGTGGCGAGCGTTCTTGCTGGCATGGAGTCGTTCTTTCTCGACTGCGTCACGGCCGGACAGGCCGATGGCACGATCAGCCGCGCTTCGTCAGGCGAAGACCTAGCCCGGCATCTGCTTGGTGTCCTGATGGGCGTCCGTGTCCTCGCCCGCGTCCGGCCAGAGCGTGCGCTGCTGGAAGGGATCGTCAGGACAGCCCTGACCCAGCTCAGTGCCTGTCCGACTGCTCCGGCATCAGAAGCGTCAGGGCAAACAGTGCCAAGACAAGAGTAACGATGAGGCAGCCATAATCGTTGGCCTCTACGACCTGCCCGCCACCATCGCCGCGAGCGATGCAGCGGCCGCGAAATGTCATCACCGTGCCGAGCGGGATTGGCGATCCGCTGCGCGGGCAGACGGGATGCGAGCGTGCGAACACGAGCGGCAGCACGGGGAAGGCAGGGCCCAGGATGTGGCGAAGGCTTCGTCCAGGCAGGCAGTCAGGCGCGCCCTATAGCGCCTGAAACGTGGCTTGCATGGTCCTCACGCGCCTCAGCAGTTGGCCGTTAGTCTGCGCATGGCCGGTGGTGGTGCTTACGTCAAGCGTAAGCACCACCCGGTCGAGACGCCTGGCACGCGCACCATGGCGGCAAGGGGGACGAGGTCCGGTTTGTGCTTCTGAACCCGAAGAGCCGGGCGGTACCGCGCCCTCGACCCGCCTCTCGGCCCGCTCCGGTGTAAACCAGGCCGCGACTGTTGAGAGGCTTGAGCCGCGAAGCGGATCTCGGCGCTCCAGCCGCAGTTGGCGCACCTCGCGGCGGGCTTCATCAGCTCATTGCGTTCCGCGCTTGACGTCGGCTTGACCTTCTCCTCCCGGCAGCCTTGGCTGCGACCCGCCTGAGCGGCCCGGTTGCGGACCGGCTGCGAGGTTGGCTCGAATCCGCCAGCAAGGTCCTCCGGATTACGTCCGGCAGGAACCAACTCGATCATCTGGCGACGGAATCCCGGCGCCCACGGCAAGCGGGTCCTTGGGATGGGGACAAACTCCAAGCGTCAGGGTGTCCAGGAAGGCGGGGTGATCATAATCCCAGGCGGTCGCTCAGCGACACGCTCGCGCAGCCTCAACCCAGCGCTACCATCATGACCTGCTCGCAGACGGGCACTCCAAAGCTTCTCTGGTCGCCGCGTTCAATGGGTGGCGTGCCGGTCAATACGCGATGTGTGTGCAGTGCAAAATTCCTCGATGGGCATCGCGGCCGAGACGTCCGCTGCCACCGGAGAGAATCATGTCTGACGCCATCCCTATCGCCGCTCCCGTCAATACCACACGTCGGAAAGTACTGCTTGCGGCGGCTGGCGCAACGACAGCAGCGGCTTTGCCGACGTCCGCATTCTCCGCCGATGCCGGTAATGCGGCTGCGCCCCCCTCACCCTTCTTGAAAGGCGAAATCATGAGCACGGTTACGACCAAGGACAACGTCCAGATCTTCTACAAGGACTGGGGCAAGGGTCAGCCCATCGTGTTC
>JAATFR010000409.1 GCA_015655095.1 Hyphomicrobiales bacterium
GACATCGATGTCGATTTCGAGCACGAACGGAGGGAGGAGGTCATCCAATGGGTCTACGAGACCTATGGCCGAGATCGCGCTGCGCTCTGCTCGACCGTCATCCGATATCGAGCCAAGGGCGCTCTGCGGGATGTCGGCAAGGCGCTCGGCCTGCCCGAGGATTTGACCAAAACCCTCTCCTCACAGGTCTGGGGCTGGTCGGAAGGTGTCGAGCAGAAGCATGCCGAGGAGCTCAACCTCAATCTCGGCGATCGGCGTCTCAGGCTGGCGCTGGAACTCGCCCATCAGCTTGTCGGAACGCCGCGCCATCTGTCCCAGCACCCTGGCGGCTTCGTGCTCACCCGCGATCGACTCGACGAGCTCGTGCCGATCGAGCCGGCGGCGATGGTCGACCGTCAGGTGGTGGAATGGGACAAGGACGATATCGACTGCCTCAAAATGATGAAGGTCGATGTGCTGGCGCTCGGCATGCTGTCCTGCATGCGGCGCGGCTTCGATCTCCTGAGCGAGCACAAGGGGATCAATCTCGATCTGGCGACTGTCCCGCCGGAGGATCCACGCACCTATGCGATGATCCGGCGAGCCGACACCCTCGGAACGTTTCAGATTGAAAGCAGGGCGCAGATGGCCATGCTGCCGCGCATCAAGCCCCGCACGTTCTATGATCTTGTCATCGAGGTCGCCATCGTCCGTCCCGGTCCGATCCAGGGCGACATGGTGCATCCCTATCTTCGCCGGAGAGAGGGCAAGGAGAAGGTGGACTTTCCCAAACCCGAACTTGAGGCGATCCTGCGGAAAACACTGGGTGTGCCGCTGTTTCAAGAGCAGGCCATGAGGGTTGCGATTTCGTGTGGCGGCTTCACCGCGGGGGAGGCGGACCAGCTGCGCCGCGCCATGGCGACTTTCAAGCATACGGGCACGATCTCGACTTTCGGTCAGAAACTGATCTCGGGCATGGTCGCAAACGGCTACGAGCCGGACTTCGCCGAGAAAATCTTCAAGCAGCTCGAAGGCTTCGGCTCTTATGGTTTTCCCGAGTCGCACGCGGCCAGTTTTGCTTTGATTGCCTACGCCAGTTCCTGGCTGAAATGCTGGCACCCGGACGTCTTCTGCGCTGCGCTGTTGAACGCCCAGCCGATGGGATTTTATGCGCCGGCGCAGATCGTGGCGGATGCGCGCAAGCACGGCGTCGACGTCCGGCCCGTCTGTGTCAACAGTTCACGCTGGGACTGCACGCTCGAACCACGCAACGCCGATGACGGCCGCCTTGCCGTCCGCCTCGGCATGAGGATGGTCAAGGGGCTCGGCAATGCCGAGGCTGCGCGTCTTGTGTCCTGCCGCGCCGATCAGCCTTTCCTTTCTGTCGATGATCTCTGGCGGCGGGCGGCCATCCCGTCGGCCGCGTTGGTCGAGCTGGCCGAGGCTGACGCATTTGCGCCCTCCCTCGGTCTTGCCTGCCGCGAGGCGCTCTGGGCGATCAAGGCATTGCGCGACGAGCCCCTGCCGCTGTTCGCGGCCGCTGCAGCCAGGGAGACCGCACTGGTCTCCGAACAGGATGAGCCGGTCGTTTCCCTGCGGCCGATGACGGCCGGCGGCGAGGTGGTCGAGGATTACGGCCATGTCGGGCTGACGCTGCGCGAGCATCCCGTCTCCTTTCTCCGCGCCGACCTGTCGCGCCGCCGCATCAGGACTTGCGCCGAGGCCGTCGCGATGCGGGATAAAAGCTGGGTCGAAGTCGCCGGCCTTGTGCTCGTGCGCCAGCGCCCCGGCTCGGCCAAAGGAGTCATGTTCATCACGCTGGAAGACGAAACCTCCGTTGCGAACCTGGTCGTTTGGCAGAAGGTCTTCGAAAAACATCGGCGCATCGTGCTCGGCGCCGGCATGATCGCTGTGCGCGGCCGCATTCAGCGGGAAGGCGAGGTCGTGCATCTCGTCGCGCATCAGTTCACGGATCTTTCCGCCGAGCTTGCCAGCATCGGATCTCGCGACACGAGCTTCCCACTGCCGCACGGCCGCGGCGACGAATTTCATCATGGCGCGCCCTCCTTGGATTCTCGGGTCATGCCGAATGTGGTGCGATCCCGTGACCTCACTGATCCTTACGGACACATTGACGAGATCCGCATCAAAGCTCGGAATTTCCATTAGCTGCCGGGTGGAACCTGAGCACTAGGCTTAGAAGTTTTCCATCCGGACGTTCAGGAGGTCGTTTGCAAAGGCGCGCACAATAAGGGCCTCGAACTTGCCTATAAGCAGATCTGGAACCGCATATGCGCTGCAATAGCTCGCAATGTTGTGTAGC
>JAATFR010000404.1 GCA_015655095.1 Hyphomicrobiales bacterium
CGGCGGGATCGTAGAGGCGGGTCGGCTGATGCGGGGGCGCGCCGGTCTTGCCGGGCATTTCGGCCAGATCTGCTCTGGCGGGATGCGTCTCGAAGACCGGGTTTCTGGCCGCTGGCTCTTGCGCGCCGCAGCCGAGGCCGGGCACGAGGCCGATGCCGAGGCGATCTTTGCTGCCGCGGCGCGGGGGGAGGGCTGGGCCGTTGTGCTGCGAGAAACATGTCTTGCCTCGGTGGCGACGCTCAGCACTGATATCCAGCTTATGATCGACCCTGCGGTGATCGTCATTGGCGGCGGTATCGGGCTTTCGCCCGGTTTCGTGCAAGATCTTGATCGGCATCTTCTCACGCGAGAACCCGTAATGCGGCCGCGTGTGGTAGCGGCGCGCCTTGGCGCCGAGGCCGGGGTAATCGGAGCCGCGGCTTTGGCAATGGCATTCTGAAGGCCAATAACACGAACCAACAGGAGAAATGGCAGATGGCACTGATTTCCAGATTGCTCGCAGCGGGATGCGTTTCCGTCGCGTGTGCAGCTTCGGCTCCGGCGAGTGTGACGGTTCTGGGGGGCCCCGGAGGCGGCCCGGAGGAGACCGCCCTTCGCGCCGTGATCGACGTCTACAACAAGAAGGCCGATGTCCCCGCCGATGACAAGGTTGACGTGATCTTCTCGGCCCGCGACGGCTATTACGACAAGCTCCAGGCCGACCTCGCGGCAGGCAGCGATGCTTTCGATATCAACCTGATCGCCACCTATTCGGTTGGCCGCTACGCGCCCTTCATGACGCCTGTCGAGCTGTCGGATCAGGCGCAGGCCACCTTCGGCGATACCGTGCTGAAGACCATGCAATTTGACGGCAAGCAATACGGCGTCCCGACGGACCTTTCCCTCCATTTCATGTTCTACCGGTCCGACCTGATCGAGTCGCTCCTGAAAGATCCGGACGCCGCCAGGACCTATGCCGTGATCTCGAAGAAATATCTTGGCAAAGAGCTGACACCCAAATCCCCCGACCAATGGACCTGGGAAGATTATGCGGCAACGGCGCTCTATTTCACCAAGGCCGTGAACCCGAAGAGCCCGGTGCGCTACGGTACCATCCTGCAGATGAAGAACCTCTTGTTCAACATCATGGTGTTTCAGTCATTGCCGCGTGCCTACGGCGCCGATTGGGAAGATGCCGAGGGCAAGATCAGTGTCGACAGCGAGGCCTACCGGAAGGGCCTGGAGCTTTACAAGATGCTCTATGATGCCGGCGCCACGCCGAAGGATTCGCTGTCTTACGAATTCCCCGAGGCCAACGCCGCTTTCACCTCGGGGCAGGTGGCGGTCATGCTGCAATGGAATGCCGCAAACGGCACTCTGGCGGATCCGAAGACCGCGCCCAATACGGCTGCCGTCACCAGATACGTAGCGCCGCCCGCCGGCCCAGATGGTCGATTCACCCATGTTCACGGGTTGGGTTTTGGCCTGAACAGCCATGCCAGGAACCCGGAAGGGGCCACGCTGTTCCTCAAGTGGCTTTCTACCGAGGAGGCGGCTGTCGATTACGCTCTGGCCGGTGGCTCGCCTGGGCTCGCGGGGAATGCGGTGAAGCAGGTCGCCGAAAAGCGCCCCGATCTGGTGCCGCTTGGCGAATACGCTTCGAAATACGGCTATGTGATGCGCGGCGCGACCTCGGCGAATGCACTGGCTATCTATGCCCTTCAGGCCGAGCAGTTCACCGGCTACTGGGGCGGGACCCAGTCGCTCGATGCGACATTGAAGGCTACGACCGAGGGCATGGAAAAACTGCTTTCCAAGTAAGCCTGCGTCCTTGAATGAACCCGGGCGGCATCAGCGTGCCGCCCATTCCCCGCTGGGCCTTTTACACCGGAACCTGCCCATGCCCCTGCGCGCGCGCACCGAAAATGCCCTGCTGACACTGCCATTGCTGGTTCTGCTGGTGGTGATGCTCGGTTTTCCGACGCTGCTCGATATCGTCTATTCGCTTTCGCATGTGAGCTTCGAGGCGATCCGTTCACCGAAACTGGCGGGGTTCAGCAATTTCACCGCCACGCTCGCGGATCCGGGGTTCTGGAAGGCGGTGTGGTTTTCGCTGCGCTTTGCCGTGATTACGGCGGCGATTGAATGCGTGCTGGGCCTTGTTCTGGCCATCTACCTCTCGCCGCTGTTGCGCCGTTTCCCGGCGCTTCTGGCCATTCTGATCATGCCGATGGTGATTGCGCCCGCCATGATGGGCCTGATGTACCGGCTGGTGTTGCACGAGTTCATCGGTCCGCTGCCAAACTTCCTGCTCGACCACTTCAACTTGTCGATCGGGTTTTTGACGCCGGATACGATCTTCCAGACCATCGTCGCCATCGAGACGCTGCAATGGACACCGTTCACTATCCTTCTGTTCCACATGGCCTATGAGGCTATCCCCGACGACATCCGCGAAGTGGCGCGCGTCGATGGTATCGGGCCCTTGCGCCTGCTCGCGCGGGTCGAGCTGCCAATGATGCTGCCCACCGTGGCGCTGGCGGCCTTCATCCGCTTCATCGACGGATTTCGGGTGTTCGATAACGTCTGGACCTTGTCTGGCACAGGTCCCGGCGGCTCTACCACCTCGCTCGCGATCTACGTCTATGTGACCTTCTTCCGCACCGGGAATATCGGGCAGGCGGTTGCGGCCTCCATCCTCGTGTTCCTCGCTACATTCGCCATGCTCTGGCTCGCCACTCGGCGCCGGACGGAGGGCTGAGATGAAACGGCTCAAGACATTCCTGCGCTGGATCGTGTTTCTGGGGGCGGCCTTTGTGCTCAATTTCCCGGTCATTACGACGCTGGTGACCTCCGTCAAGACCGGGGCAGAAATATCCGCAAACCCCACCCTCACCATCGCGCACCCGACGCTAGAGAATTACGCCAAGCTGCTTGGGGCCGCGGGTGACAACAATATCTGGGATTTCCTTGGCAACAGCATCGTGGCGGCACTGATCGGCACGGTACTGCCGCTCGTGGTGTGTTTTCCTGCCGCCTATGCCATTGCGCGCCGGGGGCAGGGGCGGCGGGTGCTCTTTCCGCTCGTCGTCAATCTGCGCGCGCTGCCGCTGATCGTCTTCGCGATCCCGCTTTACCTGATGTATCAGGGCGCCGGGCTTTTGGATACGCGACTGGGGCTTGGGCTGATCCTTGCCGTGGTCAACCTGCCGCTTACGCTGCTCATCTTCGTCAATGCCATCAAGGCCCTGCCGCTGGAGATCGAGGAAGCGGCACGGATGGATGGCGCCCGCCTTGGCAGGCTGTTGCGCAAGGTGGTGCTGCCGCTCTGCCGACCGGCTATCGCCACGGCCTTTGTTTTTGGCTTCATCACTGCGTGGAACGAGTTCCTGTTTGGCCTCATGCTCACCACGCGCGATGCGCTTCCCGTAACGGTTGGGGCCTCGCTCTTCTTTTCCTCAACGGGGGGCGGGGTGAACTGGGGTATGGCGGCGGCCGTCATCATCGTATC
>JAATFR010000146.1 GCA_015655095.1 Hyphomicrobiales bacterium
GCTCCCGAACCTTGCAATCTTATCGTTTGTTGGTTATTGCCGATCTGGGCTAGCTCGAGGACAACAGTCAGGGCCTGGATCTTGCGATCCTTCAATTCCCCAATCCGGCTTATAAGCCCGGCGCTTTGCGCGTCATCGGCAAAAACTCTCTGAAGATGATGATAATTTTCTCCTGCCTCCCAGATCGTCCTTTTGCATTCATTGTGATAGTTGGCATCATGAAGCAGCAGATAACCCCTTTGATGGCTATCTGCCTGCTCGAGAAGCATCACCAGGCTACCCATAGCCAGAATATGTTCATTGAGATGGACCATCCGCTCCTGAGAGCGCATGTACTGCATCGAATTATACCAGGAAAGCGCTGAGAGCATCAGCATGACGACGAGGCCACAAACAAAGATTCCCAGAATCCATGCCTCTACCGTGATATGCCGTGGACCACGCATTTCCTCTGCTCCCGGGAGGAACGACGGGAGCAGACATCCCCCACCGTTTTTATGAACGACTCAGTACCCTGTCCTGACACTATCAATGAACGCCAGCAAATTCGATATAGGTCAAATGACCGGTTTCACTTACCCCCGATCCGGCGGTCACGGCCACAGGCAATACGGATGGCAGGGGCCAATTGCATGAGGAGAGGCAACGTTATTTATTCAGAACCCTCCCTAAACAGATTATTTACAAGACTTTGCCTGTTCAGGCTGATGGAGGTTTCCGGCTCCTGCAGAAGGTCCGAGACGCCATGCAAGGCGTTGTGGATGGCCAGGTCTACATCCGTATGGGGCTCAGCGCCCAGAAGCGCGGCAAGCTTGCTGTTATCGAGGCGGATCGGCAGCCTCCAGAGATAGCGCATCTCGATCACCTCACGGCAGAAACCGACAAATGGTGCCGCAAGGTAGAATAAAGGCCACGGAAACCGGAGGACCGGCATAGAGGGCCTGCCCATAGCGCTTGCGACCGCATAAGAAATATCCGCGCCGCCCTCGAACCAGTGCCCCCCGAACGTGAAGACGTCGAAAACTGGCAATTCAGTTTCCTGGTCCGCGATAAGCGCAAAGGTTTCGGCAAGGTCTGGCAGGTAGGCCCAGCTATGCCCTACGTGGCGCGAGCCGGGATAGAGGCTGGATGTCGTCTCCTTGCCTTTCCGGGCAATGGCGCTCGAAAACCATGAATTGCCTGGGCCTGGACCGAAGAAATCGCCTGCGCGCACAATGATCGCCCGGATGCCGCCCCGTTCTACTTCGCGCGCCAGCATTTCCTCCATCTCGACCCGGATCCGGCCTTTGCGGGTCAGCGGGTTCTGCGGCGAAACCGGCGACACGACAGGCCAGGCATCAGGCCCAAAATTATAAAGGGTTCCGGGGAGGAGGATTCGCGCTCCACTGGCTCTTGCAGCCTCAATGGTGGAGCGCATCATTGGAAGAATGGTTCCCTTCCAGTTTTTGTATCCGGCGGGATTGGCGCCATGAAAGATGATCTGCACACCATCAGCGGCACGGATGACATCGCCGGGCTTCATGGAATCGCCTTCGACCCATTCGATAGGCCCAAGCCGCCGGACACGTCGCGCAGCCTTTCCCGGATTCCTGTTCATGGCGCGCACACGCCAGCCATGGGCCTGAAGCGCGAGGACAGTCTCGCTGCCGATACCGCCGGTCGCGCCGATAACAAGGGCTGTTTTTGGCATGGTCTCAATTTCCGTTTCAAAGCCGCCCCGATGGCGACAAGGTGAAAGGGAGAATGGCCTTCAGCCAGATCAACAGAAATTGCCTAAAATCACATTTAGTCTATACAAATATATATGGATAAATCGCAGCCCGGCTGGGAACTCTACCGCAGCTTCCTCGCGGCCATGCGCGAAGGCAGCCTCTCGGCTGCCGCCCGGGCCCTGGCCCTCACCCAGCCGACTGTAGGCCGGCATATCGACGAGCTTGAGGCCTCCCTTGCTGTAACCCTGTTCATCCGCTCGCAGGCAGGACTGACGCCGACCACGGCCGCGCTGGAGTTGCGGCCCCATGCGGAGGCGATGGCGTCAGCCGCCGAGGCGCTGGTTCGCACAGCCTCCGGGGAAGCCACTGGAGAACAGGGCACGGTGCGTCTGACCGCGAGCGAGATGGTCGGCGCGGAAATCCTGCCCCAGATACTCGCCAAATTCCATGCCGCCCACCCGCACATCATCATCGAGCTTATGCTCTCCAACAGGAGCGAAGACCTGCTGCGCCGTGAAGCGGACATCGCCATCCGCATGGTGCGTCCGGTCCAGACGTCGCTGATCGCCCGCAAGATCGGCGAGGTCACGCTGGGCCTTCATGCCCGCAAGGACTATCTCGACCGCAGGGGACGCCCGGTCTCACTGGAGGCGCTGGGCGCCCACTCCCTGATTGGCTTCGATCAGCACACCATATCGGTGCAAAGCCTGGAGGGTCAGGGATTGGGGCCTCTGACGCGTGAGAGCTTCTCGTTTCGCAGCGACAATGATCTGGCGCAACTGGCGATGCTGCGCGCGGGCTACGGCATCGGCATCTGCCAGCATGGCATCGCCGCCCGGGACCCGATGCTTGAGACGGTCCTGGCCCATGCCATGCGCTTCTCGCTTCCGGTCTGGCTGGTGATGCACGAAGACCTGAAAGCGAGCACCCGTGTGCGGCGGCTCTATGACCATCTTGCCGAAGACTTCAGCCGGTACCTGCGATCCTTGCCTCCCGCCGGGATGGCACGATCCTGATGGCCCTGATATATCAGGCTGAAAACCAAGTTTTCCCGAGGTGATTATGCCGCAAGCTGCCGAGAAGTCCTCCTCCGCCGAAAAGCCCAATCCGCCCCTTGCCCCTTTCAACTGGCAGGATCCCCTCCTGCTCGAAAGCCAGCTCAGCGAGGAAGAGCGGCTGGTGCGCGATTCCGCCCACGCCTATTGCCAGGAAAAGCTGTTTCCCCGCGTGAAGGAGGCCAACCGGCACGAAATCTTCCATCGGGAAATCATGAACGAGATGGGTGAACAGGGCCTGCTCGGCCTGACCCTGCCGGAGAAATACGGCTGCGCGGGCCTTTCCTATGTCTGCTACGGGCTCGTCGCCCGCGAGGTGGAGCGAGTCGATTCCGGCTACCGTTCGGCCATGTCCGTCCAGTCCTCCCTCGTCATGCACCCCATCTATGCCTATGGCTCGGAAGCCCAGCGCGAGAAGTTTCTGCCGAAACTCGCCAGTGGCGAATGGGTCGGCTGTTTCGGCCTCACCGAACCCGACCACGGTTCCGATCCGGGCTCGATGAAGACCCGGGCGAAGAAAGTGGATGGCGGCTATCTGCTCAACGGCGCCAAGATGTGGATCACAAACGCGCCCATCGCCGATCTGGCCGTGGTCTGGGCCAAGACTGATGATGATGTGATCCGCGGGTTCATTGTCGAACGCGCCTTCAAAGGCTTCACCACGCCGAAAATCGAGGGCAAGTTTTCTCTGCGCGCCTCAATCACGGGTGAAATCTCGCTTCAGGACGTGTTCGTGCCTGAAGAAAACCTGCTGCCCAACGTGCGCGGCCTCGCGGGCCCCTTCGGCTGCCTCAACCGGGCTCGCTACGGCATCGCCTGGGGCGCGATCGGCGCGGCCGAATTCTGCTGGCATGCCGCACGGCAATATACGCTTGACCGCAAGCAATTCGGCCGACCGCTCGCCGCCAACCAGCTTGTCCAGAAAAAGCTGGCCGACATGATGACCGAGATCACGCTCTGCCTTCAGGGCGTGCTGCAACTGGGACGGCTGTTTGATGAAGGCAGAGCCGCCCCCGCCGCCATTTCCCTGATGAAGCGCAACAATTGCGGCAAGTCGCTGGACATTGCCCGGGTGGCCCGCGACATGCATGGCGGCAATGGCGTCTCCGACGAATATCACGTGATCCGCCACGTCATGAATCTGGAAGCCGTGAACACTTATGAAGGCACCCATGATATCCACGCCCTTATTCTGGGCCGGGAAATGACGGGAATTCAGGCTTTTTTCTAAAACACCGGAGTTTGGGAATGGATACGCATCAGGAGCAATCCGTTCTCAGACTTTCAATCAGGGCGACGCTCGGCGTGGGTTTGATCGGCGTCGGCGTCGGCCTGTGGAGCTCCTCGCAGTCGATCACTTTCGACGGGTTTTATTCCATCGTCGATTCCGCGTTGACTGTGGTTGCGCTGCTGGTATCGCGTCTTGTCGCACGGGAAGGCAGCCGCCGCTTCCAGTTCGGCTACTGGCATTTCGAGCCGCTGTTCACGACCTTCAACGGCACCATCCTCACGCTCGCCTGCCTTTACGCCTTTCTCGGCGCCGTCACCAATCTGGCGACGGGCGGCCATAAAATCGACTTCGGCCCGGCCGCCGCCTATGCCCTCATCATCGCCATATCAAGCTATGCCATGCTTTTTTATGTCGGACGCAGGGCGCGCGCGCTCAACTCAGAACTCCTGCGCATCGACGCCCGGGGCTGGCTGATGGGCGGCAGCATGAGCGCATCGCTTCTGGCCAGTTTTGGGCTTGGGTCATCACTGGTCGGCACCGAATACGCCCATCTCGTTCCCTACGTCGACCCTGCCGTTCTGATGATCCTCGCTCTTGTCCTGCTGCCTCTTCCGGTCAGTACCGTGGTCCGCTCGTTGCGGGAGGTGTTCCAGCTTGCCCCCTCCGATCTCGACACGCAGGTCACGGAAGTGATGGATGCGACCTGCCGGAAATACGGCTTCGTCAGATACCGCAGCTATGTCATGAAAATCGGCCGGGCCCAGTTCATCGAAATCCAGATTCTTACTCCCCCGCATTTCAAGGTCGGGGAAATAAACGATATGGACCGCATCCGCTCGGAAATTGGCGAACAACTGGGTGAAAGCAGCCCACAACGCTGGCTCACCATCGCTTTCACAGCCAATCCCGCCTGGATCTAGGGCGACGCGGGTGGTGGCGTTATGTTTGCTGGCTGGGATACGGTTTCGTCATCAACGGGCCCGAGAGCCCTGACATCGACGTTTTCTTTCTGGGTAGTCTCCGCTCTGGCTGGCGCGCTTTTTGCCGCATCCGTTTTCGTATCGCTTGCACGGGTATTGGTCGTGCTGGTGGTCGGCGTTGTCGTCGGCAGACCAGGCAGAATATTGTCAGATGATTCCGGACGGCCATAAATGCTCTCGCTGGTGCCCCAGGAAATACTTGAAAGCGCCTGATTGTCGAGGCGGCGGGAGAAGCCATAGACGGGGCCAGCGGAACTCAAAAGTTCACCGCTTTTGGCGTCATAAGCGAAAGCCGCAAACTTCGCCACCCCCTCATTTGTTTCCGATTTGAATACAGAAAGCTCAGGCACCCTAAACACCGCAAGATTGGTGGACGGCGTACCAACCACCGTTTCCGACTGATCAATTGAAAGCGCGCCAGAACGGATTTCGATGATCGTATCGGCCTTGGCCTTGTCGTTGACCAGATGGATTCCCTGTCGCATCAGCGAAACCTTGATGGCACCGATCGCATATTTGCTGTCAGTACCTTCAAAATTCGATGTATCGATATAAGCTCGCCGATCCGGCTGGACCTTGAGCAGAAGCTGTTCAGCTGCACTGTCCGCCGCCTGCGAAATCAGAAGCTGTTCGCTCGCCGTCCGGGCTGGAGCGCTCTGCTTCATGGTGGAACAGGCAGACAAAAGGAGCAGTCCGGGAAGGAAGCCCGCAAACAGAGCCTGCCTGACAAACGCTCTACCGGGCACGCACAAAATCCTTTCCGCAGCCTCTACACAGAGGCATGGGCACTCATTGGCGAAATCCACCTGCCGATGCCTGCCCGCAGGCGCATTATGTCGTTACTAATAGCCTATTATCATGCCGGAATATGGCAATGATACGGCCAAGCATCGGGATATATGATCAAATCCTGTAATGGGAGGGCAAAGCCGGTCCCGAAAGTTCCGCGTAAACCGACAGCAGGCGTTGGGCTGCCAGCTCCGTCGAAAAATGCGCTTCCGCATAATGCCGCGCCGCCTCCCCCATACGCAGACGCAAGGACGGATTCGATATGAGCTTGTCGAGAGCCTCTGCCAGCGCCTGAGGATCACGCATGGGCACGATAAATCCTGTCTGCTGATCCATGACAACATCACGGCAGCCGGGCGCATCCGTTGTTACGCTGACGCGCCCGATCGCGGCCGCCTCAATCAGGCTGCGTGGCGCGCCTTCACGATAATTGGTCGGCAAGCAGACGATGGATGATTGCCGGATGACTTCAAGCATGTCGTTGCGCCAGCCCCACCATTCAACGGCCCCTTCGCGGACCCATGCTTCAATCTGGTCCCGGGACAAGGTGCCGGGATTTCCGGGATCGATATCCCCGACCAGCGCGAACCGCGCTATTTTCCCCTGATTTTTTAGGATCTTCGCTGCCTCGACGAACTCTCCGCCCCCCTTCTCGATGAGAAGACGGCCGGGCAGAATGATAATGGGTTCAGCTTCCTGCGTCGGCTGCTCGGGCACATATCCGTAAAGCTCAAGATCGATGCCGCCGCCGATAAAAACCCGCGTCTTTTCACGCGACACAAGCCGCTCTGCGACAAAGAGATCCGCATCATCGGGATTCTCGAAGATCACGCGGCAATTGGGATGATGGAGCACAAAGCGATAAGCCGCCTCGCCACAGGGACGCATGAGACGGGCGAGTCTCGCCTCTCCAAACATGAAGCCAAGACCGGTCACGGAAAAAACGGCTGCGGGCACTTTCATCAATCGCGCCGCGATACCGCCATAGATGACCGGACGGATCGTGATGGCGTGGAGAATATCGGGACGCACCTTCCTGATGACGGACCGGATGGCCATGAAATAGGCCAGCTCCGCGCGGGGCGACGGCAGGCCCCGGCGCAGGGGCAGCGCATGGCGCGTGGCACCTCCCAGATCGAAGCCCTCCAGGCCTGGATCATCCGGCACGGCGATATGCACCTCATATCCCTGCCGGGCGGCAATCCTTATCCGTTCAATCCAGTGGCCAGTGAGATTCATGGCGACCGGGCAGAGATATAAAAGCCTCTTTCGCCCGGTCATTACCGCCCCGCCCATATGGCGCGAAGATGCTCCACAACCCGTGAAACATCGGCATCGCTCATGGATGAGCCCGATGGCAGGCACAGCCCCGTCTGGAACAGGTGTTCTGAAATGCCTCCACCCACATGATCGGCATCCCGGAAAACCGGCTGCTGGTGCATCGGTTTCCAGACCGGACGGGATTCGATATTATGCTCTTCAAGCGCAAGCCGGATGGTCTCGGGATTCAGGCCGCTGGCCTGATCCACATTAATGACAGTGAGCCAGCGGTTGGCTGTGCCGTAATCCGCTTCAGGCATGAACGAAATGCCCGGCAGATCGCCAAGCCCCGCCACATAGCCGTCGAAAATTGCGCGACGGCAGGCGACACGCTCCGGCAGCACTTCAAGCTGGCCGACCCCAATCGCGGCACACAGGCTCGAAAGCCGGTAGTTATAGCCATAGGTCTCATGCTCATAATAGGGCACCGGCTCGCGGGCCTGCTGAGAAAGCATGCGCGCCCGCGCGATCAGTGCTGGATCGTCGCTCGACAGCGCCCCGCCGCCCGATGTCGTGATGATCTTGTTGCC
>JAATFR010000070.1 GCA_015655095.1 Hyphomicrobiales bacterium
AGATCGTCCATCAGCGGCAGACGCCGCATCGTCAGCTCAACCCGGGACTGAACATTACTGATCTTGGCCCAGAGCGCGGAATGCAGAGGGTCTTCGCAGCGCCATGTGTAGTGGCCGATGAAGCGGATATTGAGCGTATTCTCGGTGAGAACCAGCGCCGGATTGATCGGGATTTCGACTCGCACACCGCCGGAGCGTTCCTTAACGAGCTGAATCGATCCGATCAGTTCACCGTTCAGCTGGATGGCGAGATGGCTCAATTCGGGGATAAGGGCCGGCGAATAGCCAAAGTCGATCACAAGCCTGGCGGAGGTAGCCACCTCGTCACGACGCAGCGTGAAGGGAAGCCCCGCCTCACCGGCAACGCCGACCAGCGTGATCGGGTTCAGCGCGCCCATATCCTCAAAAGTGATGACCTCCTGATGCGTGGCTTCAAGCGGCACCGAAGGGTCCTGCACGGCACGGGTCGTGGAGGGCAGAATGGTGCCGGCGCTCGACGATGTCATGACGCTGAAGGTTGGCGTGGGTTCACCACCACGACCACCATCACCGCCATTGCCCGGACCGCTCCCGACAATTTCGGGGCTGAGCTGCTGTGAATCCAGCGGCGCACCGTCAGGGGAAAGAGCCCTCTGAGGAGCGCTGCTGCCGGAAATGATCACGCCGGGTGCGGCGGGCGCATCCGGCGAAGGCATCCCGGCTGACGGCATTCCCGCGGATGGCATGCCTGAAGAGACATTGCCTGTGGTTACAGCACCGCCCGCTCCACCTTGCATGGTGGGCGCTGTCCCGGTCAGGGGATCGGACTGGGGCGCGGCGGCACCGACTGTTGGCGCAGCGCCCCCAGGCCCACCGGAAAAGGCGGCAGCGGGATCGAAATCAGCCGCAAACACCCTGCCCGCAACAATTGTCAAACCACCAAGGATCACGCCCAGTAGCAGAACGGCGCGAACGCCTGCCATGACGCGTTCGGGGAAGAAGCGTACAAGCATAATCTTGAAACGGGCCCACCAGCCAAGCTGATCAGGATTCGCGTCGTATATCTCGGCGGGTTGTGGCTGCATCTTGCCCCTGCCCATGGCAACCTTGAAAACGTTGGAGCTTGATTTCAGCAAATCCGTGAAGGAATCGAGGATGGGCTCTGGTTCGAGTTCAAGCTCATCACCACTTACCCAGGCATCCGCACGTCCCATTACCGTCCTCACCAAATTAGCCCTCGCCTCAAGAGGCATTTCCCGAAACCGCAGGCGCAACCCGGCATTGCTGCCTGAGACCACTTCCACGGGATAAACCGCCGTCGCGGCGCCGCTTGGCAGGTCGATATACGTCAGTTCGCGTCCGTCCAGCGAAAAACTCTCCGGAACGATGACCGACGCGCCGCCCATTGAAAGATTCTGTGTCATGCCGCTGACCGTGTGGCCATCGTTGAAATAGAGCGTGGCCGGCAGTTCCGCGCGTACGCGAACCTGCATCCGCACCTGTTTGGTTTCACGTGCAACAGCGATAGCCGTCAGCAGGATCAGCAGATTGAATATAGCCCAGCCAACATTGAGCAGCAGCGTATCGAAGGAAACCTGGAACGTGTCCGGCCAGATTATTTTTGAAAGCCCGAAGATGATGCCTGCAACCAGCAGCGAAGCCGCGATCAGATGCGGGCGCATCAGATGCAGGTCGAAATAGTCTTCGGTCAGAAGACCGCCCTTGTCGGTCACGTTGAACTTGCCGCGTTTGGGGGCAACCAGCGTCACCAGCGTTGGCCAGACAAGATAGAATGCAAGTACAGCCTCATAGACCTCACCCCAGAAGGTGGGGCGGTACTTGCCCTGAATTCGGGCGTTGGCGATGGCGGCAAGGACAAGATGCGGCCCGGCATAAGCGAGAATTGTCAGCGCCGTCGCCGAAATGATGTTCTGCCCGAACAGCAGATAGACGAGTGGCGAGGTCAGGAACACCACGCGGGGCAGAGCGAACTGGAAATGCAGCATCGCGTTCAGATAGCAAAGGCGCTGGGCGACAGAAAGCTTGCCGCCCCACAGAGGATTATCCATCCGCAGAATCTGCGTCATGCCGCGGGCCCAGCGGATGCGCTGGCTGATGTGAAGCGAAAGGCGCTCGGTGGCAAGGCCTGCGGAAAGACGGATATTGAGATAGGCGGTGTTCCAGCCGCGTTTCTGCATTTCAAGCGCGGTATGAGCGTCTTCCGTCACCGTTTCCACAGAAAAGCCGCCATTCTCCTCAAGGGCTGTCCGGCGTATCAGGGCACACGAGCCGCAGAAGAAGGTGGCATTCCACAGATCGTTGCCGCTCTGAACGGAGCTGTAGAACAGCTCGCCCTCGCCCGGCAGGCTGTAGCCCGTTTCCAGATTGCGCTGGAACGGATCGGGTGAATAGAAATAATGAGGCGTCTGGAGCAGCGCGAGCTTGTCGTCCTCAAGAAACCAGCCGGCGGTCAGTTGCAGGAACGCCCGGGTCGGCACGTGATCACAATCGAAAATGCAGATGAGCTCGGCATCCGAAACCATCAGCGCATGATTGAGATTGCCCGCCTTGGCATGCTGGTTATCGAGACGGGTTATATAGTTGGCCCCCACGGCTTCGGCGAACTCCCTGAACTCCTCGCGGCGCCCGTCATCAAGCAGATGCACGCGAAACCGGCTGGCGGGATAATCCATCTTCATCGCCGCCATGACCGTGCTGGATACAAGGCTCAGGCTTTCGTTATAGGTCGGGACAAAAACATCGACCGTTGGCCAATATTCCGGGTCGCCTGTCAGCGGGCGGACGGGACGCTCCAACGGCCACATGGTCTGGAAATAGCCGAACACCAGCACAAGCCAGGCATAAACCTCTGCCAGATAGAGTCCGATGCCGAAGAAGGCGCCCGGGAAAGACTGAAAATGCAGTGTCCCCGTCGTGCGCCAGTAAATATAGCGCGTGGACATGACGAGGGAGAGAATGGCAAGCGCGATCGTGAGTTGTCGCGCAGAGGAGCGGCTGATGATGAAGGCCGCGATGAGGGATGCCACGCCAAAAATGATCTGCGACTTCAGGTCAAGAGGCGTGATGATCGCGAGGTAAAAGACAGCTCCGGCCACAGCGAATGCGACCAGCCGTCCAAACCTCGCCAGAAACGTGTTCTGGTTCATCCCCCCGCCTCTTTCCGTATACTAAATATGAAGCCTATAACAGACTGGCCTGCCGATTGCCTGGTGAAGCTGACAAGATCAGATCCCCAATCTTCTCAGCGGTCGAAAAAATATCCTGGGTGCCCGCGCTGAGCGGGGCGTGATCAACGACGCTGTGTTGACATGCGATCGATTCAGCGAAGGCCTCGTCCTCGCGGATAGCGCCGACCAGACGACTCCCAACCTTGCCTTCCACGAACGCAGTCACATCGCGATTGAGACGGCGGCGCGGGTCGACCTGATTGAGCAGGTACCAGCAATTTTCGCCACGCGACGCAGACGCATGAAAGAAAGCGCCGCGCTCGATCTGCGGCAGAAGCGCCAATGACGTCGCGTCCGCCAGCAATACCGCGATACGCATATCGGCCATCTCGTCGAGAGCACTGAGCGCCGCTGTCGGCCCGGGGGCTGTATCAGCGATCACGATGCAGTCGCGCTCATTCAGAAATGTGCGCAGGCGCGGTTCAAGAAAATTGCGCCCCCCCGCCAGACCATTTTCCAGCCTGACGCGCTCCGCAACGCTGACCTCGCCATAGGGAAGGACATAGACTCCATTGGAAGCCTGCAACAGGAGTGAACTCCAGTCCTGCGCGTCCACGCCATATCGGGCATAACCGTAAGGGTCGCCCAGAGGCATCCCGAAATGAAGTCGCAACTCGTTCTGTACGTCAAAGTCGATTGCAACAACACGCCATCCGGCCTGCACGAGGGCAACGCTGAGGTTTGCCGTCAATGTGGTTTTGCCAACGCCC
>JAATFR010000349.1 GCA_015655095.1 Hyphomicrobiales bacterium
GGCGGCGCCGATGCTGACCGTTGGCGTGCCGGTCGATCTGCCCAAGACCCAGGCGTCCGCCCTTCAGGGCGATAATGAGCCGCTGTCGATCTCGATCAACGGCAACGGGCAGATCTATTTGCAGGATACGGCGGTGACGCCGGAGGAAATCGTGCCGCGTCTTCAGGCCATATCCAAGAATGGCTATGACCAGCGCATTTTCGTGCGCGCGGACAAGCAGATTGATTATGGCCGGGTGATGGATGTGATGGGACGCATCAATGCAGCCGGTTTCACGAAAGTTGGCCTGGTAACCGATACGGGCGGGTCGGATGCCGGAGCGTCTGGTGCAAACAGCACCAAATAGTAAGAGCCCATGCGCAACGGTTTGTATTTTTCGGTGGCGTTGCACGTCACGGTCATCCTTCTCGCGCTGGTCACGCTGCCCGCGCCGAAGGTTTTGCCGTCGATCCCTTCTGCCGTCGCCGTTGAGCTGGTCGATATCGGCGACGTCACCAATTTCAAGAAATCCGACAAGCCGACCGACAAGGTGAAAGCGCCCCAGAAGCGGATCGTCAAGGAGACGCCGCTGCCTGTCGCGCCCCAGCAGGATCAGCCCAAGCCCGTCGAGCAAAAGCCCGAGGAAAAGCCGGAGCCGACGCCGGCGCCGCCCGAACCCAAGCCTGAGCCCAAGCCCAAGCCCGTTGAAAAGGCTGAGGAAAAGCCCGAGCCTACGCCGGACAAGGTAGAGGATGCCGAGGCTGAAAAGGTGAAGAAGGTCGAGCCCAAGAAGGAGGATGAGCCCAAGCCGAAAAAGGCCGAGGCCAAGCCCGCCAAGCCCAAGCCGACCAAGGACAAGGCTAAAAAGAAGGACGATTTCGACCCGACCCAGATTGCCGCCCTGCTCAACAAGGTGCCGGACAAGAAGGAAAAGACCCAGTCAGAGGAATCGACCCAGGCCGTTTCCAACGACCAGTCGGAAAGCTCTTTCGCCTCTAAGCTTTCCATGACCGAGATCGACGCCTTCCGGGCGCAGATGGTCAAATGCTGGACAGTGCCTGCCGGCGCGGCCAATGCGGCGGACCTGATCGTCCAGATCGAGGTCAGCCTCAACAAGGACGGCACGCTGGCGAGCCCGCCGCAGCTTGTGAACAGCGCGCGGCTTTCCGACCCCTATTTCAGGGCGGCGGCGGATAGCGCCATGCGCGCCATCCGCATGTGCCAGCCCTACAAGATGCCCGCTGACAAATATGACGGCTGGAAGGATCTGGAGCTGGACTTTAACCCGCGCGATATGCTTGGAGGCTGATGGGCCGACGGCATTTTTACCTGTGAGGCCGGTTACTGTAAAAAATGCGTTGTGGGCCAGTGTTTGAGCCCGGTTCTGACACAATTGCCCCGGATAAAGGCGAGCTGGATATGCACAATGACGGCAAGAGGCGAATGGCAGGAGACGTGTCGATGAATCAGGCGATTCAAAATCGGAAGCCGGGCCGGAGGCTGGCCCGTTTCGCGGGGTTGCTGGCTGTGGCGGTCGTGATGCTGGCGGGCCTCGCGGTTCCGGCAAAGGCCGCGCTCAAGATCGAGATCACCCACGGCAACATGAATCCGCTGCCCATTGCCATTACCGACTTTTCCGGCCAGCAGGCCAAGGATGCAGCGGCCGGCGCGGATATAGCCGGGGTCATTTCCAACGACCTGGACCGCTCGGGCCTGTTCAAGCCGTTGGCCAAGGCTTCCTTCATCGACAAGCCGACCGACATCAATGTGCAGCCGCGGTTCGCCGATTGGCGCATCATCAACGCCCAGGCGCTGGTGACGGGGCAGGTGCAGGTCCAGCCTGATGGCCGCCTCAAGGTGGAATTCCGGCTGTGGGATGTTTACGGCGAGCAGCAGCTCGTCGGGCTCCAGTTCTTCACCACGCCCCAGAACTGGCGCCGCGTCGCCCATCTGGTGGCGGATGCGATCTATCAGCGCCTGACCGGCGAAAGCGGCTATTTCGATACGCGTATCGTTTACGTGTCGGAAGCAGGCCCCAAAGGCAAGCGCGTCAAGCGCCTCGCGATCATGGATCAGGACGGCTATAACCCCCGCCTGCTGACCGATGGCCGCGATCTGGTGTTGACGCCGCGCTTCAGCCCGAATTCTCAGGAAATCACCTATCTTTCCTATCACAACAACCGACCCCGCGTTTACCTGCTCGATCTGGAGACGGGCCAGCAGGAAGTGGTTGGCGATTTTCCGGGCATGACCTTCGCGCCGCGTTTCTCGCCGGATGGCCAGCGCGTGGTGATGAGCCTCCAGAAGGGCGGCAATGCCGACATCTACACGATGGACCTGCGGACCCGCCGGGTGACCCGTATCACCAATACGGCGGCCATCGACACCGCGCCGTCCTATTCGCCTGATGGCAAGTTCATCACCTTCGAGTCGGACCGCGGTGGCACCCAGCAGGTCTATGTCATGAATGCTGACGGCTCGAACCAGCATCGCATCAGCTTCGGCAAGGGCAGCTATGCCACTCCGGTCTGGTCGCCGCGCGGGGACCTCATCGCCTTTACCAAGCTCACGGGCGGACAGTTCCAGATCGGTGTGATCAGCCCTGACGGGAGCGGTGAGCGCATCCTGACCAGCGGCTATCACAATGAAGGGCCGACATGGGCGCCCAATGGCCGTGTGCTGATGCTGTTCCGCGAAACGCCCGGAGCGAGCGGCGGGCCGAATCTGTGGTCGGTCGATCTCACGGGCTACAATGAGCGCAAGGTGACGACGCCGACCTTCGCCTCGGACCCGGCCTGGTCGCCGCTGCTGGAATAGGCAACTCGTCATGCCATGGCAGGAGAGGTCCCTCTGGGCGGCTCTTTCTTTCCCGGCAAAGGCTGATCCATTGTTGACAGGCGCGGGCGTTCATTCGTCCGCGCCTTCAGATCAGCGGGCGATCTGGATGACCAGCTTTCCGAAATGGCTGGCAGCCTGTAACTTGTCATAAGCCGCTTCAGCACCCTCGAACGCGAAGACCTGGTCTATCTGCGGTCTGATTCCTGTCGCGACCAGCGACTTGAGCGTCGCCACTGGGCCGACATAGATGCCTTGCAGCGTGATCCGCTTCTCCAGGATCGCCCCGGTATTGATGGGGCCGTCAAAGCCGGAAATCACGCCCATAAGGGAAATCCGGCCATCTGAACGAGTAGCCCTGAGCGTCCTGTTAAGGGTTGCGGGCCCTACGACATCAACGGTGAGATCAGCGCCGACCCCGTCCGTCAGGCGCAACACGTCGTTTTCCCAGTCTTCGCTGGCGCGATAATTGATCACATGGTCAGCACCCAGCGCACGGGCGCGCCCGGATTTTTCGTCCGAGCTGGAGATCATGATGACGCGCGCGCCGGCCATCTTCGCGAGCTGCAAAGCGAAGACCGAAACGCCACCCGTGCCGAGAAGCAGCACTGTTTCCCCAGGCAGGACGGACGACGCTCAAACAGCGCAGACCATGCCGTAACGCCTGCACAGGGCAGCGTTGCGGCTTCCTCGAAAGTCATGGAGTCCGGGATATGCGCCACACCAGTGGCGGACACGATCAGGCGCTCGGTCAGAACGCCATCCATGCCGGGGCCGCCAAGGCTTGTCGCCTTCTTGGCAGGGGAAAATTCGCCTTCGACCCAGCCGGGCATGAAGCCGATGACGACACGATCTCCGAGTGCAAAACCTTCGACGCCTTCGCCAAGAGCCGCAACCACGCCGGCGCCGTCGGACAGAGGGACGACGGCGCTGAACTGCCTGGAAACGATCAGGTCACGGTAATTGAGAGACGCAGCCTTGATATCGACTGACATCATGCCCTTGCCGGGTTGCGCTGCCTCGAAGGTATCGAGCGCAAGTCTTGGGCTTTCCTTGCCGGTCAGCGTGTAGCGTCGCATGGTTCCTCCTTTGCGGAGTTGTTATATAGGACTAAGGTAACTATATAGTAAGAACGCACATTTTGAGCATGTACTATCATGAATGATACTGTCATTGAGCGCCGAAACCGACGGAAGGCAAGCCGCACCGGCTGTGCGGTCGAGGCGACGCTTTCCGTCATTGGCGGCGTCTGGAAGCCGGTTCTCCTGTTTCATCTCCTGGAGGGCAAACTGCGCTTCAATGCGCTTTGCCGACTCACGCCTTCCGCGACCCCGCGAATGATTACGCTCCAGCTCCGGGAACTGGAGGCGGACGGGATCGTCAACCGGATTGTCTATCCAGAGGTGCCACCCAAAGTGGAATATGATTTGACCGAACTTGGCAGATCGCTGGCTCCGGTGCTTCTGAGCATGCGAGATTGGGGTGAGCGGCTTCAGGTGCTGGAGTCAGCAGCCTGAGCGCGGCTGCCAGAACGCGGCTGAGTGACGCGAGCGGGGAGAGTCGGCGTTGCAGGGTTGGCCGCGGCGGGCTTGGGCCTTTGTATTTCGGGAAAAGCTCTCTGTCACAAAGTGATGCAAAAAGGCAACGCAGCTCCCTCCAGGAAGTCGCATCTCCGCCGACTCCCCTTGATCCGGCTAGGGACAATGTCTAGGATCAGTGTTGCGGTATAGCAACCACAGCGTCGACCGATTTTGGACGACGTGCCTAGGTCAGTGAACATAGGCCGCTTTTGGTTTGAGCAACGTAAGGCGTACAGTAAAATGTACGGCGGCGTGGCTCTTGGTGTGCAAAGGCTATGATGTGCGCTGAGGCTCAAAGCCGCCAAAATTATAGGAGAGCACCCGAATGAAGTCCCTCAATTCCGGCCTGCGGTTCGCTGTTGTGGCCGCCGCTGTTATGATGCTGGCCGCCTGCAGCTCCACCTCCGATGATACCGGAGCGAGCACGTCGGCAGCCCCTGCCCAGACCTCCGAGCCCACCAGCTCGATTGTTCCTGGCTCGGCTGAAGATTTCGAGCAGAACGTCGGTAATCGCGTCTTTTTCGACCTGAACCAGTCGACCCTGACGGATGAAGCCCGCGCGACCTTGCAGAAGCAGGCCGCCTGGCTCAAGACCTACCCGAGCGTTGCGCTCACGGTTGAAGGCAACTGCGACGAGCGCGGCACCCGCGAGTACAACCTTGCCCTTGGTGCCCGTCGCGCCAATGCCGCCAAGGCCTACCTTGTTGGCCTCGGTGTCGAAGCCTCTCGCCTGACCACGATTTCCTACGGCAAAGAGCGTCCGATCGACCCGGCTTCGAACGAAGACGCTTGGGCCAAGAATCGTAATGCCACGTCGGTCATCTCTGGCGGCGCAAGCAGCTAATTCGGCTTCATCGCTTTGATGCGGTGAATTGGGAGCGCCTTTCCGTTAACGCGGAAAGGCGCTTTTCTTTTATAAGGCGCGCAATTCTTTTATAAGGCTCGCGAGGGCGTGTTCCGCTCCGCTGCGGGCCATCCGCCGTAATTTGGTCGAACTTTTGCAATTTTCTGATCCCGTCATCGTTGCCAAGGGGAAGTGGTCGTGAAGAAAAGCCCGTTCTGGTTGTTCCGTGTGCTGTTCGCTGCTGCCTTGATGGCGTCTACGGCCATGCCTGCGCCAAGTTTTGCCGCCACCATGGACACAAGCACGCTCTCGGGCCAATCGCGGCTTCTTTCCGGCGAGGTTGCCGATATCAACCGGCAGGTGATCGAACTCCAGCGCGTTGCCGAGGATGATTCCGATACGAACTCTTCAGGGGGTGGGGCCGGTACGGCCGATCTCCAGGCCCGCATGGACGCCATCGAGGAAAACATGCGCACCCTGAATGGCCGGGTGGACGAGGTGCAACATCAGGTTGACCAGACCAATACGCGTCTCGACAAGTTGCAGGCCGA
>JAATFR010000325.1 GCA_015655095.1 Hyphomicrobiales bacterium
GTGCTCGGTCTGCGCGATATCGGCCCGGCCATCTCGCCGTTCAACGCCTTCCTGATTCTGACCGGCATCGAAACCCTGCCGCTCAGGATGCAGCGCCACAGCGACAATGCGCTGGCGGTCGCGAAATATCTCAAGGGCCACCCGGCGGTGGACTGGGTTTCCTATGCGGGCCTTGAAAGTGACCCCTACCACGCGCTCCAGCAGAAATATGCGCCGAAGGGCGCGGGCGCGGTCCTGACCTTCGGCGTCAAGGGCGGCTATGAGGCTGGCACGAAACTCGCCAACTCGGTCAAGCTCTTCTCACTGCTCGCCAATGTCGGCGACACCCGCAGCCTGATCATTCACCAGTCCTCGACGACGCATCGCCAGTTGACGCCGGAACAGCAGGTCGCGGCTGGTGCGAGTCCCGACGTGGTCCGGCTTTCCGTCGGCATCGAGGAGGCAGGCGACATCATCGCCGATCTCGATCAGGCGCTGAAAGCCTGATCTTGCGCCTCCCTTTCTCCCGGATGCTGGTCCGGGAGAAGTCTCCCTTCGCAAAAAGCGCAGACTCAGGGTACTCAACAGGGGGAGTTTCGCTTTTCAGGGACGCAGAATGATCGGCGTGTTTGATTCCGGCCATGGCGGCCTGACCGTTCTGCGGGCGCTGACAAGGGCTCTGCCCCGGCGCAGCTTCATCTATCTGGGCGACAATGCGCACGCGCCCTATGGCGACCGCGATCCTGAAGACATCTACCGCCTGACGCTTGCCTCCATGGAACGACTGTTCGCGCTCGGCTGTACGCTCGTCATCATGGCCTGCAACACGGCCGCCGCCACCGGCCTGCGCCGCCTGCAACAAACATGGTTGCCTGTGCATCATCCAGACAGGCGGGTCATCGGCGTCTTCGTGCCCATGGTCGAGGCCATCACCGGCGTGCCGTGGATGGACAATATCCGCACCGGCCACCATGCCGGAGAGCCGCGCACCATCGCCGTCTTCGCCACGCGCCATACTGTGAATACCGGCGTGTACATCTGCGAGATCGCGACGCGGGCACCCGAGGTGAAGGTGGTGCAGCAGGCCTGCCCGGCCCTTGTCCGGTTGATCGAGGGAGCGGCGCCCCGCCCCGTGCTCGAACGCGCTGTTCACCGCTATGTGAAGCTCTTGATGCGCAAACTCGATGGCATCGCCCCCGCCGCCGTCATTCTGGGGTGTACGCATTATCCGATCGTAGCCGATCTTTTCGCTAATGCGCTGCCTTCTGGCGTCGAGATATTGTCGCAGCCCGACATCACGGCCCGAAGCCTTGTCCATTATCTGCAGCGCCATCCCGACAAGGATAACCAGCACGGCGAAACGGTCAGTTTCTATACGACGGGCAACCCGGCTCTGGTGTCGCGGCTGGCAAGCCAGTTCTATGGCAGCCCGGTCCTGTTTCAGGCAGTGCCTGACGAGCTCGAACGCGCGTTGACTGGGAGCTAGCGCGCGGCAATGCGCGCGTTCGCCGCAACCACAAGCAGCATGATCGCCACCAGCCCGAAACCGGTGCCAAGGCTCAGCCAGTGGGCAATGAACCCCAGCATTGCAGGCCCCACCAATATGCCCAGATAGCCAAAGGTCGAGATCGCCGCGATGGCAAGGCCCGGCGGCATGTCTTTCTGGCGGCCAACCGCTGAAAACAGCACCGGCACCAGATTGGCCGCACCACACCCGATCAGAAAAAAACCCGAAACGGCAAGCCATCCCCATGGCGCGAAAATGGCGACAAAAAAGCCCGCCGCAGCCGCAACGCCTCCAAAAGCCATAACCCTGACGCCGCCGAAGGCATGAACCAGCCAGTCACCGGTCAGCCGCCCGCCCGTCATGGCAATTGAAAAGAGGACATAGCCGACACCTGCGGAAGATGGCTCGAAACCATGGGTCGTGATCAGAAAGATCGCGCTCCAGTCAAGCGTTGTGCCCTCGGTCATAAAGCCGAAAAAACAGAGCAGACCAATGAAAACCACCCGCCCGTGCGGAACGACGAACATGGGTTCCTTCTTGTTGCCCTCATTGCCATAAGGCAACAGACCGCCAGCCGAGATGCCTACCAGAAGCGAAATCAGGATGAAGACGACCAGCGTAACCTGAAAGGGGGGCAGACCGAAATGCAGCAGAACACTCGTACCGCTCGCCCCGATAATGGTGCCAAGACTGAACTGACCGTGGAACCCCGACATCATGGCCCGGCCCGCTGCCCGTTCCACAATGACCGCCTGAAGATTGATGGCGACATCCATGGTGCCGAGCGATGCGCCGAAAAAAAACAGCGATGTGGCCAGCAGAAGCGGATTGGGGGCAATCGCCAGCAGACAGAGCGTGATGGCCAGCACCATAGCGGCCGCGACAATGACCGTCCGGCAGCCGAAACGGCCCGCCAGGATACCGGTCAGGGGCATTGATAACATCGAGCCCAGCCCAAGGCACAGCAGCACGAGCCCCAGATCCGCATCGTCCAGCCCAACCCTGTCCCGGGCATAGGGCACCAGCGGCGCCCATGAGGCCAGACCAAGACCACCCGCCATAAAAGAAGTGCGTGTCGCCATCTGTTCGCGCACGCCCGGCGCTCTCACCGCTCTTTTTTCGACCGGCGTTCCGCTCCCGGCATGGTTAGGCATCACAAACGTCTCTACTGGGTCGCGCGGCCCAAAACGAGCGGCGCCCGGTCCCTATACACCAAACCGGCTGGAAAGAGCGAACGGACAATCCATAAATCCTGACGGTTTTGACACTCTTCCGGTTTCATGGAAGATCGTTTCCAAAAGCAATTCATAAAAGGGACAAAACAATGCTCAAGGGACTCAAGATCGTGGAAATGGCGACCTATATCGCCGCGCCGGGGGCTGCCGGCATACTGGCCGACTGGGGCGCGGATGTAATCAAGGTCGAGCCTTTGTCAGGCTGCCCGATGCGCGGCTTTCTGGGCAATATCGGCGTCGATAATCTTCAGGGAAACCCGGTCTTCGAGCTGGACAACCGCGGCAAGCAGGGCATTGCCCTCAATACGGCCACGCCCGAGGGCGTCGCTGTCGTCAAGCGCCTGATCAAGGATGCCGACGTCTTCATCACCAA
>JAATFR010000223.1 GCA_015655095.1 Hyphomicrobiales bacterium
GCGGTGCCGTCGTCCGGCGCCATGGCTCGCAGACCGGCGAGATTATCGTGATCGAGCACCGTGAGGCGCCCCCGGCGCGTATCGACCACGCCCTCCGCCTTGAAACGACCGATGACGCGCGTCGTATAGCTGCGCCCGACACCGAGCATGCCGGCGAGTTGTTCCTGGGTCAGCGTGAGTTCGTCGGATCCGGTGCGCTCGCAGGCAGCGACCAGCCAGCGGGCAGCGCGTTGCTGAAGCGTGTGGGAAGCATTGCAGGCACTCGCCTGGAACACCTGGGCCAGGAGGCAGTCGGCATAACGATTGAACAGAGACTCGATGGCCGGTTCCTCGGCCTTCAGGGCTTCGAGCTCGGAGAGGGATATCCGGGCAAAGGTGCCGCCGAATAGAACCACGGCAAGGGCGAAGGCCGGCAGGTGGCCGCGACTGACGATGCCGCCCACGGCGCCTTCTCTGCCGATGAGGGCGGTTTCCACCTCCCGTCCGTCGCTGAAAGTGATCCGATAGGAAGCCATCGCCTTGCCGATCGGAAAATAGGCCCATTCCACTGGGCTACCCGGCGTTTGCATCGTTCGGCCGATGGCACCAGGCCATGTCTGCAGATGTGAAACCAGAAGTTCCCATTCCCGTGGGCGCAACGCATCGATGAGATTGTTGCCGGTTTTGCCCTCGGACGTCGCTATCGCTGCCATACGTTTTCCTACGGATGTAAAAATCGCATAAGATCATCTTGGTATGTTCAACATTGAACATACACAAAAGGCCCTCGCGACTAATATCCTTAATATCAAAGCAAAAACTATTGCAAGTGAACTTGAAGATCGCGAGGTGATACATGGCTGGCAACAAGCGAATTCTCATCCTCGAGGATGAGCCGCTGATTGCCATGGATCTCGAGGACCTGCTGGTCGCCCGGGGTTTCACGGTTGCCGGGTCGTTCTCGATGGCCGCCGACGCCCTCGCCTGCCTTGACCAGACGGAGGTCCATGCGGCGTTGCTCGACGTCTATCTTTTTAACGGAATGTCGTTCGAGGTGGCCCACGAATTGAAGCGGCGGGGCATCCCCTTCGCGTTCATGACCGGCCTGGTGGTGTCGGACCTGTTGCCCGCCGATCTCGCGGGGTCGCCGGTCATCCTCAAGCCATATAATGAGAAAGAACTGCTGTCTTTCCTGTCGACCGTATCCGGCGCAGAAGAACCCGCCGCGGACGAACCGCCGACAGATCCGCCCAAAATCGACTGCTAAACGCGGGAGACGGCGGATAATCCGGCGAACGCCCGTTTCCAAGTATCGCCGGATTGCGCCAGGGCCCCGGACGCCGAGCGGAGTAAACCGGGCCGGGCTGGCTGGAGCCCCGCCAGCAACGCCCCATAGGCGACCGTCCGCCGCCTACCCCAGTCCTCCGCTCCCCCTTGGGCGCTATCCGGGCTTCGCGTCATGGAGCCCCATATCGGCCGCTTGCTCTTTTTTGCCTAGAGCGTTTCCGTGTTTCATAGAAGCATGGAAGCGTTCTGGCATCTGCCTCATATCAGGCTCCATTCAGATACAGGAACCTATATCAGCCTCACCGCTTTATCCGGCCCGAGGTCCTCCGCCTTCGCGGAGGATGACAACTTATATAATTGATTTTATTATATAAATTACCTGTCATCCTCCGCGAAGGCGGAGGACCTCGGGCAGAATGGGGCGAAAGGCCAATAGAAAGCATTTTCAAGCGAAGCGGACACCGGGCCGCGTAAAGAAAATGTGTCAACTCAATGAGATAGAGCGTTTTGGTGCTTCTATGAAATACGGAAACGCTCTAGTGCCGGCAGGGGCGGGCGGCGGCCATCGGTTTCTTGTCGGCGTGTCGGTCCCGCCTGGTTGTCATTGAACGCAAAAAGCCCTCGCGGGTTTCCCTGCGAGGGCTTTGTGTTGTCTCGGTTGGTCTGGGTCTGTATGTCGTGTTGTGGCGAAGAGGTTTGATCGTGTGATTGGTTGTTTGTGTTTTGGCTCTTAATGTTGTCTTGCGCTTTGCAGGCCTGGCGGCGACCTACTCTCCCGCGTCTTGAGACGGAGTACCATTGGCGCTGGGGAGTTTCACGGCCGAGTTCGGGATGGGATCGGGTGCATTTCTCCCCGCCATGACCACCAGGCCGGCGAAGGGCAAGCCCCTCTGTTCCTGCGGGGTCGGCTGTCATGAGGTTGGCTCATGGCGTCCGGTCCTTTGGGGATGAGGGATAAAGATCTGGTCTTTGGCGGCGGGTTTGGTGTTCCCGCCGGATCGTGATGTTGTGTCCGCGTTCATCCATTGCATTGGATGGACAGGGATAATGAGAGCGATCAAGCCGATCGAGCTATTAGTACCGGTAAGCTTCACGCATTGCTGCGCTTCCACACCCGGCCTATCGACGTGGTGGTCTACCACGGCTCTGATAGGGAGCACTGGTTTTGAGGTTCGTTTCCCGCTTAGATGCCTTCAGCGGTTATCGAGTCCACACTTAGCTACCCTGCAATGCGGCTGGCGCCACAACAGGTCCACCAGAGGTATGTCCATCCCGGTCCTCTCGTACTAGGGACAGATCC
>JAATFR010000230.1 GCA_015655095.1 Hyphomicrobiales bacterium
CCGGAGGAGCGCATCGAGCCTTCCTTCGAAAATGGCGCGGGAGACTACGAGCCGGCCTCCATCCAGCCGTCCCTGCCTCTATCCGCGCCCTCCGCCCCACCGATTCGCACCGAAAGCCGCCCTGCCCCGCCGCAGACGGAATATGTGGCACCGCAGCCTTCCCTGCCCCTGCGGGACGACCGCCGTCGCCTTCAGACGGTCCTGATGGAATTGGGCGAGTGCAAGCGCATACTTGACGCCGCGCGCGGTTGATGCTGCGACTGACGCCTCGCAAATAGAGGCTTGGAAATTGGTAGACGCATTATCGCAGCAATCCGCAGCGCCGAATAAGCCCTACGACGCCGTTATCATTGGCGGCGGTCACAATGGATTGACCTGTGCCTATTATCTCGCGCGGGCTGGCCGCAAGGTGAAGGTACTCGAGCGCCGCCCGGTGGTTGGCGGTGCAGCGGTCACGGAGGAATTTCATCCGGGCTTTCGCAACTCGGTGGCCTCCTACACGGTCAGCCTGCTCAACCCCAAGATCATCCACGACATGGATCTGGCCCGGCACGGGTTGAAGGTGGTCGAGCGCCGCGCTGCCAATTTTTTCCCCTTCCCCGATGGACGCTACATCCTGTCCGGCGAAGGCCGCACCCGAGCCGAGATTGCCAAGTTCAGCGAACGGGACGCCGCGCGACTTGCTGCCTATGGCGAGGAAATCGAGACAATCGCCGACGTACTGCGCGATCTCATCCTGCAGACACCACCCAATGTCTCGGATGATGGCTGGTTCGGCTCGCTGCCGGAACTGCTGCGGGCCGGAAAGCTCGGTCACCGCTTCTCCAGGCTCGACATGCATCACCGCCGCGTCCTGCTCGACCTCTTCACCCGGTCGGCAAGCGACTATCTCGACGAGTGGTTCGAAAGCGAGGAGGCCAAGGTGCTCTTCGGTTTCGATTCCATTGTCGGAACCTATGCGGCGCCTTCCACACCGGGCTCGGCCTATGTGCTGCTGCACCATGTCTTCGGCGAGGTGAACGGCAAGAAAGGCGCCTGGGGCCATGCCATCGGGGGCATGGGCGCAATCACGCAGGCCATGGCGGCGGCGGCGCGCGAAGCCGGCGCGGAGATTGAAGTCGACGCGCCTGTAAAGGAAGTCATCGTCGAAAAGGGCGCGACGGCGGGCGTATTGCTGGAGGATGGCCGCATCATCCGCGCCAGGGCGGTGGCCGCCAATATCGGCCCTCGCCTGCTCTTCGACAAGATCGTGCCGGAGGACGCCGTCCCTGCCGATTTCCTGCAACGCATCCGCCGCTTCAAAGTTGGTTCAGGGGTGCTGCGCATGAATGTCGCGCTGTCGGAACTGCCCAGTTTCACGGCGCTGCCGGGCCACGACCAAGGCATCCACCACACCGCCGGCATCGTGATCGCGCCCAGTCTGGGCTATATGGAAGATGCTTTCGTCGATGCGAAGAGATCCGGTTGGAGCAAGGCACCGATCGTCGAGATGCTGATCCCTTCGACGCTCGACGACACACTGGCCCCCAAAGGCCAGCACGTCGCGAGCCTGTTCTGCCAATATGTCGCGCCGCAGTTGCCCGGTAGAAAGAGTTGGGATGAAAAGCGCGACGAAGTCGCCGATCTGATGATCGAGACGGTTGACCGTTATGCTCCTGGCTTCAGGCAAAGCATTCTGGGTCGGCAGGTGCTGACGCCTCTCGACCTCGAGCGCATCTTCGGCCTTGTGGGCGGCGACATCTTCCATGGCACCCTGTCGCTCAACCAGCTCTTTTCCGCCCGCCCGATGCTGGGTTATGGCGATTACCGCACGCCGCTGAAGGGCCTCTACATCTGTGGCTCGGGTACACCCCCTGGCGGCGGCGTCACCGGCGCGCCGGGCCACAATGCCGCCCGCGAGATGCTCTGCGACAGAGTCTAGGGCAAGATGCGTTCAAGTCGGAGCGGATCTCGAGATCAACTCATAGCTATTCATGGTATTTTGCGATTAACGCTGATTCCGTCTGAAAATAAACCACGTCAGGATGAGCGTCCGATGGATGACGATGCCTTGACAGAAACTGCCCGAGAGTGCCGAGGCACTCTCGGGCTCCAGCAGCCGGAACTGTCGGGCTGCCCGGCTGCAAGCTCGCAAACTCTACTCTGCCGTCATCGGCTCGATGATGTTGCGGACCTGTGATACCCTATTTGCTGGAAAACCAGCCCGCTTGGCGTGTTCACGGACCATCCCCTCGTCGGGGGCGAGGTAGATGCAGTAGATCTTGTTATCCGTGACATAGCTGTGGATCCACTGGATCTGCGGACCAAGTGCTCCAAGTACCGCGCAGGACTTCTGCGATGCGCCCCTGAGTTCCAGAGGGGACAGCGCGCCCACGCCGGGCATGTCACGCTCGATTACGAATTTTGGCATAGATGCCTCCTGACTGATGGTTCCTCCAACCGGGCAAACGACCCCGTGCGAGTGACATCAGGATCATCCGGAACCCGACCAATGACCATGATCGATACACCGAGCCCCATGATCAAGACCTCTGATGTGGAGGTTGCAACACAGAGAGTTGACCTTCTGTCAGACGTCCTGGCTCATATCCGTCTTTCGGGCGCCGTGTTTCTCCGGGGTGAATATTCATCACCGTGGGCTCTTGCCTCACCGGCCAATCCGGACCTCGTCAACCTGCTGGCACCAGGCGCCGCACGACTGGTCCTGTTCCACATCGTCCGCGAAGGCCGTTGCTGGGTCAGCGCCCGTGGTCTGCGCATCGAGGCCGGGCCCGGCGATATCATCGTTCTGCCGCATGCCCAGCAACATGCGATGGGCAGCATCGAAAAGGCTGAACCGGTGCCGATCGCCACGCTGCTGCCTCCCCCGCCCTGGGATGGCATTCCGTTCTGCCGTCTCCACGGCGGCGGCGAAAATACCAGCATGATCTGCGGCTATCTGCGCTGCGACGATCTCCTGTTCAACTCCTTCATGCGCCGCCTGCCGCCGATTTTCAGCGTCCGGCCGCCCGAAGGGCCGACTGCGGACTGGATCCGGGCCTGCATCAATTATGCGCTCGACGAGACCGTGCAGACACGCCGGGGCGCCGCGCTGATGATGTCCCGCCTGCCCGAACTCCTGCTGATGGAGGTGCTCAGGCTGCATTGCGAGCAGAATCCCAATGGTACGGGCTGGCTGGCGGCGACAGGAGATCCCGTGATCGGCCGGGCATTGGCTCTCATCCACGCCAATCCCGTGCGCAAATGGACGGTGGAAGAATTGGCGCAATGTGCGGCAACATCCCGCTCCGTATTGGATGCCCGCTTCCGGGAGGTTCTGGGCCAGGCACCGATCCGCTATCTCGCCGAATGGCGCA
>JAATFR010000239.1 GCA_015655095.1 Hyphomicrobiales bacterium
ACGGAAGACGCCGATCTCGGCTTCCGTCTGGCGCGCTTCGGCTATCGCTCGATGATGTTCGCCTCGACGACATACGAGGAGGCCCCGGCCCATTTCAGCGCGTGGTTACGGCAGCGCTCACGCTGGATGAAGGGCTGGATGCAAACATGGATCGTTCATACGCGCTCGCCGGTCAGTCTGTGGCGAGACGCAGGCACGCGCGGTTTTTTCGCCCTCAATATCATCGTCGGCGGCAATGTGCTGACCGCGCTGGCACATCCCATCATGCTGGCGGAAATACTCGTGCCAATGCTCATGCAGGCATTCAACAGCAAAGTCTCCTCGTTCCTCGCCAGCAATTTCGCCGAGCTGCATATCGCGGCCATCGCGGCCGGATATTTCTCCACCTTGGTGATCGGACTGATGGGCTTGGCGCGCCGCAGGCTCCTGCGCGAAGCCTGGATTCTGGCGCTCACCCCGTTGTACTGGATTTGCCTGTCGATCGCCGCTTGGCGCGCGCTCTATCAACTCCTGACCGATCCCTATCGCTGGGAAAAAACCGAACACGGGCTCGCGCGCCGCTCAAGGCGTGCCGCGCGCATGTGAATCAAAATATGAATCAGAAATAGTGCTTGAGTTCGCTGGCTGCCTGTTCCGGTGCCTGCTTCAGATTAAATGGCGCGACGAACTTTCCATCGCGGTCCATCAGATAGATCAGCGCGGTGTGGTCCATGGTGTAGTCGCCGTCTTTCAGAGGCACTTTCTTGGCGTACACACGATAGGCCGCCAGCACCTTGGCCACATCATCCGGACTGCCGGTCAGGCCCTTCAGATGCGGATCGAAGCTCTGCAGATAATCCTTCATCGCCTGCGGCGTATCGCGTTCGGGATCGACCGAAATGAAATAGGCGTTGACGCGGTCGGCGTCCGCCCCCATCGCGCGCAGAACTTCCGACATTTCAAACAGCGATGTCGGGCATATGTCGGGGCAATGCGTGAAGCCGAAGAAAATCAGCGTGGGGCGGCCTTGAAGACTTTTGTCGGTGACCACCTGCCCGGTCTGATCGGTCAGCCGGAAGGGACCGCCGACACCGGCGGCGGGAGCCGCGCCACGAAACCCGCCGGCCAGCCACAGCATGACCAGCAGTCCGATCGCAAGGCTGGCGGCGAAAGCCGTGACAATCACCAATGGCCGTGTGGTGCGAGCTGCTGACATAAATTCCAATTCAAAACGTGATTGAGGGCTGCTGAGGGGCCGGTTAGACCGAGATAAAGGCTGATACGGGGCGAAGCAAGCCGGCCCTCACCCACGCTTTCATCACGTCGTGCTGAACGATGCCGGAAAATCAACGCGCCGGAGCTTGCGCCTGTGCGTCGAGATAGCAGGGCTTGTACATCGCCGTCAGCTGCGCCCCGCGCAGGAAGATCATGTGCGGCGTCAACCCGCCTCGCTGCCTGATCCAGCGGCGGATATTGGAAGGATACATGTCGTACAGCATGTGGGTGGCTTCGGTGTTGGTCACCGGCCGGCCGCCCGCGCCGGGGTCCCATGCAGCATGGAAGCCGAGACTGGCGCGCGACGTCACGCATATCTTGTCACGCGGCACCGCGCCGAGAACGATGGTGCAGGCCGACGCGCACAACCCGTCGATGATGACGGTCTCACCCGCGGTCTTCAGCCCCTGATATTTATCGACATAGGTGCCAATCCGGCCGCCCCGGTCGTCGGAAATCCTGACCACTGCATGGCTCGCGCCGAGCCCTGCCCAGATGAAAATCGCCGCCAGAAGCCCCGTAACCGCCTTCATCGCCGACTCCGCACCCCGATCAGTGTGTCAGACAGGGCATCTTAGCGTGTTGCGAGTCCGGGTTTTTGTCCAGATCGGGTGGCCGAAACGCGCTAGATTTCGACGCAGTGTTGCAGGCGGGATGCACTCTGGCCGCCCGTCCCGATTTGAAACAAGAAGGGAAAATGCTGGAGCGGGCGAAGGGAATCGAACCCTCGTATGCAGCTTGGGAAGCTGCCGTTCTGC
>JAATFR010000263.1 GCA_015655095.1 Hyphomicrobiales bacterium
AGGCCATGTTCCTGACCTCGGGGTATACCTACGAGAGCATGGAGGCCGCGGAGCGACGGTTCAAGAACGAGGAGCCGGGTTTCGTCTACAGCCGGTTCTCCAAACCGACCGTGCGCATGTTCGAGGAGCGGATCGCGTTGCTGGAAGGCGCCGAGGAGGCCCGCGCCACCGCCTCCGGCATGGCGGCGGTGACAGCCGCCCTGTTCTGCCAGTTGCAGGCGGGCGACCATGTGCTGGCGGCCCAGGCCATGTTCGGCTCCTGCCGCTATATCATCGAGGAACTGCTGCCCCGCTTCGGCGTCAGTTCGACGTTGATCGACGGGCGCGACCTCGACGCCTGGAAAAAGGCCGTACAGCCCAACACGAAGGTGTTCTTCCTCGAAACACCGTCGAACCCGACCCTCGAAATCATCGATCTGCGCGCCGTCGCCGACATCGCCCATGATGCGGGCGCGCGCCTCGTCGTGGATAATGTCTTCGCCACGCCCATCCTGCAGCGTCCTTTCGAATTCGGCGCGGATGTCGTGGTCTATTCCGCGACCAAGCACATCGACGGGCAGGGCCGATGTCTGGGCGGCGTCGTCCTCTCGGATGCCGCCTTCATCAATGATTATCTCAGCAATTTCCTGCGTCAGACCGGCCCCTCGCTCAGCCCCTTCAATGCCTGGGTCCTGCTGAAAAGCCTCGAAACCGTGGATCTGCGCGTTCGCGAGCACGCCCGCAACGGCCAGATCGTCGCCAATCTGCTCGACGCCCATCCCAAAATCGCCCGTACGCTTTACCCGGGGCTGAAAAGCCATCCCCAACACGAGCTGGCCATGAAGCAGATGAGCATGGGTGGCAATATCGTGGCGTTCGATGTGGCCGGCGGCAAGGATGCGGCTTTTCGCTTCGCCAATGCCTTGAAGATCATCCGGATTTCCAACAATCTGGGCGATGCCAAAAGCTTGCTGACCCATCCCGCGACGACAACGCACCAGCGCCTGACGCCAGAGGTCCGCGCGGAGCTGGGCATTGGAGATGGCACCCTGCGATTGTCAGTCGGCCTTGAGGACCCGCAGGACCTTGTGGCCGACATCGAAACAGCCCTGGCTCCGCTCTGAGGCCGGAGAAAATCATTCATCAGTTCCTGGCCTCCGGGCCGGGAACCGGCGAACTGTGAAGAGGACAGTAACCATGTATACTGCGCTGACGAACGCCATCCGCGTATCCGTGGAGCCTTCCTATCTCGAGGACCAGTCCGAGCCAGACGAAAGCCATTTTGTCTGGGCCTATCACATCACCATCGAAAATCTTGGCGCCGAAACCGTTCAGCTTCGCTCACGCTACTGGCGGATCACCAATGCCAGCGGCCAGGTGCAGGAAGTGCGTGGCGCGGGCGTGGTGGGTGAGCAACCCATCCTCGAACCTGGCGAAAGCTTTGAATACACCAGCGGCACGCCGCTCTCGACGGCCTCGGGCATCATGGTCGGCAGCTACCGCATGGAAACGGCCGATGGCGATGAATTCGACATCGCTATCCCCGCCTTTTCGCTCGACAGTCCGCACGAGGCGCGTCGCCTGCATTGATTCCTGCGCCTGGAGCATCAGGAACGGCACAGAGGTCGCGCCCGGCGTCCGCCTGTGCTCAAATGATCAGGCACAAGCCCCGGTGAGACCCATATGACGCACGCCCGGCCCCACAGCGCCCGCGAACTGATCGACCGGCTTGTTTCGTTCGATACGGTAAGCCGTAACTCCAATCTCGCACTTATCGACTTCATTGAGGATTATCTTGCGGACCATGGCATCGCATCGCGCCGGGTCAGCAACGAGGATGGCACCAAAGCCAACCTGTTCGCCACCATCGGCCCCGCCGAGCGGGCGGGCGGCATCGTGCTCTCGGGCCATACCGACGTGGTGCCTGTCGACGGTCAGGACTGGACAAGCGATCCCTTCGAGGTGAGCGAGCGCGACGGTCGCCTTTATGGCCGGGGCACTTCGGACATGAAAAGCTTCATCGCCCTTGGCCTTGCCGCCCTCCCGGATTTCCTCGCGCGTGAACTTCAGGTGCCGATCCATTTCGCCCTTTCCTATGACGAGGAAGTAGGCTGCCTCGGCGTCCGGCCCATGATCGACGAGATCATCCGCGGCCTGCCCCGCCCGCAGGCGGTGATCGTGGGCGAACCGACCATGATGAAGGTCATCAACGCTCACAAAAGCATCCACTCCTTCCACACCACGGTGACAGGCCTTGAGGCCCATTCCAGCGCCACGGATGAAGGCGTCAACGCGATCGCCTATGCCTCGGAACTGATCGGCTTCCTTAATCAGCTTGCCAACGAAATGAGGGCGCGCGGGGATAAAAGCGGCCGCTTTCAACCCCCCTTCACCACGCTTAGCATCGGCGTGATTCTGGGCGGCACCGCCGTCAACATCATCCCGCGCAAATGCACCTTCAGCTGGGAATACCGCTGCGTACCGGATCAGGACCCTGATGAAATCCTGGCCCGTTTCACCGATTATGCACACAGCCGCGTCCTGCCCCGGATGAAGGCAGTGTCGCCCGACGCCCATATCGAAACGATCCTGCGCGCCGCGTCACCGGGCCTGAGGGCCGAGGACGGATCGAGCGCGGAGACGCTGGTGCTGAAGCTCGCCCGCCAGAACGCGACAGAGGCGGTTTCCTATGCAACCGAAGCGGGGCTTTTCCAGATCGCGGATATCCCCACTGTTGTCTGCGGCCCGGGCGACATAGCCCAGGCCCACAAGCCCGACGAATTCATCGAGCTTTCCCAGATTGCAGCCTGCGAGGCCTTCATGCAGAGGCTCGCGGCCTTCGCCCATGGCGACTAGCGAACGATGATCTGGCTCATGGAAGCCCGGATCTGGGTTTCGAAGGATGTGTCGAACTGGGCGGCCAGCGCCTGAATCAGCGCCGAATAGGCCGCATCGCGCTCGTTCAGGCTGGCGCTCTGCAGGATCGTCCGGGTGGCCTTCGCCACCACATTGGCCGAATATCCGGAGATCATGCCGGGCTGAAGCACGGTGAGGCGCGCGCGCAGCGTACCGGTGAGTTTCGTGTCAGGCTCGTCGGAAACAAATCCGGCAAGCCCCGTCTTGGTCTTCAACCGCTCGCTGACGACGCTCCCCTCCTCGATGGTGAGCGTGGCTGTGCCCTGTCGTCCGACAGCGACGAGGCGCGCATTGCCCCACCCTTCGGCAATCGAGACCGGCGTACTTTGAAGCAAGCCGAAAGCGCCTGTTGTTGCATGTCACCTGGCAATTTCGCCAGCAA
>JAATFR010000016.1 GCA_015655095.1 Hyphomicrobiales bacterium
ATCTACGAACTGGCGACCCAGATTCCCCGCTCGAAAGAGGCGCTGGACGAGTTGCGGGCCATTCCGCGCGGCTTAACTGGCAGCAAGATGGCGGCGGGCCTGATGGAGGCGATCGAGCGCGGCGCGGCGATGCCTGAGGACGAGATTCCCCATGTCGATATGCCCGAGCCGCCGCCGCCGGGCCTTGGGCCGCTGGTGGAACTCCTCAAGGTGCTGCTCAAGCTTAAATGCGAGGAAAATGACGTGGCGCAGAAGCTGATCGGCAATGTCAGCGATCTGGAGGCCATTGCCGCCGATGACGGGGCTGACGTGCTGGCGCTCAAGGGCTGGCGGCGTCAGGTCTTCGGCGAGGACGCATTGGGGCTCAAGCATGGCGAGCTGGCGTTGGCCGCCAAGGGCAAGCGCATCATTCTGGTCGAGGGAAATTTCGCCGAGAATCGCCGTAAACCCATCCCTGTCGAATAAGAGGCTCGCCAGGTAGCGGGAAACCGGAGCGAGGCTTCAAAGAATTTCGATTTCGCCCTTGCGACCCAGTGCCTTGGCAAGGTTCTGCATACGTTTCACGACAACGTCGCCGACCAATGGCGCAAGGCTGGCCGGCACCTCCAGCGTGAGGGTTTTGGCGGTCGCCTTGAAACGGGTACGCGGCAGAACGCCGGTGGTGGCGCCCGAAAGGGTGAAGGCCAGGCGGAGCGCAAGTCCCAGCACAAGCGCCCGGTGGTTCATTTCTTCCGGCATGAGATTGGTGATGTTGCCGACAAAGCCGGGTTCCCCCTTGCCCTCATGGCGGTGGTAGCCGACACGGGCGAGAAACAGCCGTCCGGGATGGTCCACGCCCGAGAAGGGGGCAAGCATGATTTCCGTCAGGCAATGGTGGGCGCGGTAGTCGGGATGCACATACCAGCCGATATCGGCGAGGATGCAGCCCGCGCGGCGCAGCCGGGCCTGCTCGGCGGTTTCGCCCATCAGGTCAGGGGCGAACAGCGGCGCGGTCCAGACGAAGAATTCGTCATGATGTTCGGGAAACCGCGCCAGCCGGTTGGCGAGATCGAGGCAGCCCTCGATCAGCGGGTCCTTCGCCTGTTCCTCAGGCGAGAGCGCTTCAAAGAGGATGCCTTCGCGCAGGCCGTAGGAGGAGATCACCACTTCCCGGGCCTTCATGGCGGCAATGGTCTTTTGCAGCACCAGCGCGCCATAGGGCAGGGTGTCGATGCGCCGTTAGGAAATATCGGGGATCTGGGAAAGCGTCTTGGGCCCAAGGCGTTCGATGATCTGGGCGAGTTCCATGGCATCTCGGGCGGACATGACATAGTGGTGAAGCACATGAACGGGATAATCCCGCATCGCCATGTGGATGCGGGCCAGATTGCGCCAGACACCGCCCACGGCATAAAAACGCTCTCCCGTATGCTGGCCCAGCCATGGCAGCGCCGCGAGGCCCTCATCGACCAGTTGGCCCGCAACCGAAAGGCTGCCACTGGAAAGGTCCATAAGGCGCAAGGGCCCAAGCGATGTGGTTGCCCCCTTCATCACCTGAGCGTTTCCGATCGGCACCAGTTCCAGGCTGCCGCCACCCAGATCGCCGACGATGCCCTGGGCGTCGGGTGTTCCTGAAAGCACGCCCAGCGCCGACAGACGGGCCTCATCCTCGCCCGAGACGAGCCGGATCGGCAGTTTGCAGATTCGCTCCGCCTCATCGAGGAAGGTTCGGCCATTGTTGGCGTCGCGCACAGCAGCGGTGGCGGCGATGACCAGATGGCCGATGCCGATCTGCTCGCTGAGCGCGGTAAAGCGGCGCAACGCCGAATAGGCCTGCTCCATCGCTTTGGCATCAAGCTGTCCGGTGCTGGCGACGGAACGGCCCAGGCCGCACATGACTTTTTCGTTGAAGATCAGAACCGGATTGCGCTTCGCAGCTTCATAGACGACGAGACGAACCGAGTTCGAGCCCACGTCGATGATGCCGAAATTACGCGGACGGTCTCCATGGGAGCCTGTGCCTGGGCGCGCTTCGGTGATGGGGGGCTTTACGGTCGAACTCAACTCCACCTGCTCATTCCTGGCTGGCCTTGAGATCAAACTTGGGGGGGACGTCCTTGTGTAAGGATTTTCCACGGCCAGACAGACTTGCGTTGTTCATAAAATAGGTGTGCGCGTTGAAAGGTTCCTGACCGGGAGCCACGCCTATGCGCACAAACTTCCCATCCGGTCCCAAACTCCAGCTTTGCTGATTGTCCTTCAGATTCGCAACCATGATCTGCTCAAGCACCTGATCATGCACCGTCGGGTTCAGGATCGGGATCAGAACTTCAACCCGGCGGTCGAGGTTGCGAGGCATCCAGTCAGCCGAGGAGATATAGACCTTTGCCTTGTCGGAGGGAAGGCCGTGTCCGTTCCCAAAACAGACGATGCGCGAATGTTCAAGGAAACGCCCGACAATACTCTTGACACGGATATTTTCTGAGAGGCCCGGAACGCCGGGGCGAAGGCAGCAAATTCCGCGGATAATGAGATCAATCTGGACACCGGCGCAACTGGCCTCGTAGAGCGAATCGATGATTTCAGGATCGACGATGGAGTTCATCTTCGCCCAGATGGCGGCGGGTTCACCGGCTCGCGCGTGCGCGATTTCCTCGGAAATGTGCTGAAGCAGACGCGGACGAAGCGTCGAGGGAGAAATCGCCATGGCCTGAAGGTTCTTGGGCTCCGCATAGCCGGTGATGTAATTGAAGATCTGCGAAATATCGTGGGTCAGCACGGGATCGCAGGTGAACATGGAAAGGTCGGTGTAGATTTTGGCCGTGACCGGGTGATAGTTGCCGGTGCCGACATGGCAATAGGAGCGCAACTGGCTGCCCTCTCGGCGGACCACGAGCGAGAGCTTGGCATGGGTTTTCAGTTCGATGAAACCGAAGACGACTTGCACGCCAGCGCGCTCAAGATTGCGCGCCCATGCAATGTTCGCCGCCTCATCGAAGCGGGCTTTCAGTTCCACCAGCGCCGTCACGGATTTTCCGGCTTCCGCCGCCTCGATCAGCGCGCTCACGATGGGCGAGTCTTTCGAGGTGCGATAGAGCGTCTGCTTGATCGCAAGCACATCGGGGTCCTGCGCCGCCTGACGCAGAAACAGCACCACGGCGTCAAAGGATTCATAGGGGTGATGGACGATGAAATCCTTGGCGCGGATGGCCGAGAAGCAGTCGCCGCCATGGTCGCGGATGCGTTCCGGGAAACGTGCATTATAGGGCACGAACTTGAGGTCGGGCCGATCATCGACGATCAACTGGCTGGTCTGGGCAAGACCGAGAAGGCCATCAACGATGATGACGTCATTGTCGGCGACATCAAGCTCGTCGGTCACGAAATCGCGCAGTCTCGGGGAGGTGTTCGAGGTGATCTTGAGCCGGATCACGGAGCCCCGGCGGCGGCGCTTGAGAGCGCTTTCAAATGAACGGACCAGATCTTCCGCCTCTTCCTCCATTTCGATGTCGCTGTCGCGCAGCAGGCGGAACGCGCCTTGCGCCACAACCTCATAGCCGGGAAACAGCCTGTCGAGGAAAAGCCCGATCATGTTTTCCAGACTGAGGAAATGAATGTCGTTGCGCCCCTCGGCATTGACGCCCGGACGATCCGGCAGGCGGATGAAGCGTTCAATCTGGGCTGGTACCGGCAACAGCGCATTCATCAGCTTGCCGTCATGGATGCGGCGCAGTTGCAGCACCAGCGAGAAGCCCAGGTTGGGGATGAACGGGAAGGGATGCGCCGGGTCGATGGCAAGTGGCGTCAGCACCGGGAAAACAAGCTCAAGGAAGCGCGTTTCCAGCCACTGGAATTCGTCCGGTGTGACCTCGTTGGCCTCGAGCACGTAAATGCCGGTGGTCCGCAGCTTCTTGCGCAGGTCCACCCATTGTTCCTGCTGGAAGGCCATCAGCTCGTTGGCCTTGGCGTTGACCTGCTCAAGCTGCTGGGAGGGGGTGAGCCCCTCCTGGCTGAGCGTTTCGATGCCCTCGCGAATCTGGCCGCGCAGGCCTGCGACCCGGACCATGTAGAATTCGTCAAGATTGGAAGCCGAGATCGACAGGAAGCGCAGGCGCTCCAGCAGCGGATGGTTGGGATTCTGGGATTCTTCCAGCACACGCTTGTTGAAGGAAAGCCAGGAGAGTTCGCGGTTGATGAAGCGGTCCGGGCTATCGATCGTGATCGCAGGCCCGTTGTCGGCCCTCGACGTCTTCGGGGCCGGTTTCCGGATCTGGGTAGCCTCTGCTGCGGGAGCCGCCGCTGTGTCGCTCGTCATTGTCAGATTTCCCCGGGCCGTCAGGATTATCGGCCATCATGTTCGTTCAGCTCAAGCCCAAAGGAAAGCCGCGATCACCGCGCTTTCTCATGAACTGCAGGCAAACTAAGTCACATTTGTGACGCGGGCGTGACTTGCATTTACGATTCGTAAAACCTTCATGGCGCAATGGCCTTGATTTGCAAGGGTTATTGTCATTCAGCCCCTCGCCAGTACGTCGGCGGCGAGCGGAATGGTGACCGGGCGTTTCCCCGACAGGGAAGCCTCGTCAATGGCCTGAACGATCCGCCGGGCGGCATCGACCGAGCGCTCGATTCTCTGGGCAAGGAAGGGCACCAGCGTGTCGGGGATGCGCAATTGCCTGTCGGCGAAAAGCTTTGCCAGAATGGCGCCGAGCAGCGCGTCATCGGGTTCGTTCAGCAAAACCGTAGGAAGCGCTTTCACCCGCGAGGCCAGATCCGGCAGCTTCAGCCGCCACTGGCCGGGCGCCGGGCGGGCCAGCAGCAGCACGAAGGCATTTTCCGCATGCGCCAGGTTCAGCAGGTGGAAGAGCGCCTGCTCGCCCTCGCCGGAAAGCTTGTTTGCATCCTCGATGACAAGGGCGCCCTTGTCGAGCAGGGCGGGCACGTCTGCGACCCGCAGGTCCTGGCCTGTGACGGTGCGCGCCCGGCTGTGTTCGCGCCAGACCTCGGCCAGATGGGTCTTGCCGCTGCCTGCAGGACCGGTCAGCGCGACCGCGACACCTGGCCAGTCCGGCCATCGGTCGATCAGGGCCACGGCTGCCTCATTGGCCGGGGCCACCAGAAAATCCTCGCGGCCATAGGCGGTGCGACAGGGAAGGGCGAGGATAAGCTGCCGCGCCATCAAAGTTTCCCGGCGGACTCAGGCAGGTCGTAGTTCTCAGGGGAGTGGTCCCTTGTGATGCCCAGATAGAGCGTGCTTTGCAGATAGCGGTTAACCGCGAAACGCACCAGCACGCCCATGATCGCCGCTAGCGGCAGGGCGAGCAGCAGGCCGACGAAACCGAACAGTTCCCCGAAGGCGAAGAGCGCGAACATGATCCAGACCGGATGGAGGCGAACCTTGTCGCCGACCAGTTTGGGGGCAAGAAAATTACCCTCGATGAAATTGCCGACAGCAAAGACAGCCGCGACAAGTCCGATCTGGAGATAGTCCCCGGTAAACTGGAAGAAGGCGATGGTGATGGCTGTGGCCAGTCCGCTGATCGTGCCCATATAGGGGATGAAGCTCAGGATGCCCGCCACCACGCCGATGACGAGGCCGAACTTCAGGCCGACGATGGAAAGGCCGATGGCATAGAAAATGCCGAGGAACAGGCAGAGCGTGCCCTGCCCGCGCACGAACCCGGCCAGCACCATGTTCATTTCAATGGCGATCTGGCGCACGGTGTCGGCATGGTCGCGCGGCAGAAGCTTGTTGACCTGCGCGACCATCCGGTCCCAGTCGAGCAGCATGTAGAAGGCGATGACCGGGGCGACGACCACCAGCGAGAGGATGGAGACGAGCGCCAGCCCTTGCGACCAGATCGAGCTTGCCAGTGACACCACCCAGTTGAGCAGGCCCCCGGTCGCATCCGTCATCGCCGCCTGCACGTCGCTGGAGCGCTGCCCGAGCAGATGGGCGAGGCGTCCCCGGGTCATGTCGAGCATGAAGCCGCGCGCCTCGCGGATGAGGGCCGGCAGCGCTTCGACAAGGGCCATACTCTGGTTGTAGAGTACAGGCACCACCAGAAGCACCGTGGCGACCAGAACCAGAATGAGCGCGAGGGTGATGAGCGCCGTTGCCGCCAGCCGGGAAAGCCCCCAGTTCTCCAGTCGATCCGCCAGGGGATCAAGGAAATAGGCGGCGGCAAACCCGACGATGAAGGGCAGCAGAATATGCTCGAACAGCCACAGGCAGACGACCAGCGCGAGGATCGCGCCGAGCCAGATCAGGGCCTGCCGTTGCACGGTCATCGAACGTTCTTACTCCCCATGACTGGCGATCTGCCAGCCGTCCGGTCCCTGGAACAGATCGAGCGACTGATCGGCCATGCTCTTGGTCAGTTCATCGGGGGTGCCAATATAGTTGAGCCCGACAATCGCGCCATCGACGCCGAGCGCCTCCACATTCACCCGGCGCACCGGCGCTATGCTGTCGAGGCGGCCGCGGATGGCCTGCCACTGGGCGAGGCTGGTGAAATAGATACTCGCGTCGAGGCTCGACATGGCGACCGTCGAGACGGCGGCCCCGCTTTTCCAGCGGTCGGCGAGGGCATCGAAGCTGCCCTTTGCGGCGGCGGCATAGAGCGCATCGGGGGAGGGGTCGGAGGGGTCGGCGCTGAAGTTCTGGGTGAGTTCGTCCAGCTTGCCGTCCCCATTATAGCGGGTCAGCGTCACACTGAGCCCGCTGCCTGAAGCATCGGGTTTCGCCAGCGCCACAAGGACGCCGCCAGCGCCATAGCGGGCCGCCAGCGCGCGCAGCGCGGATATGTCGCCGGAGAGCGCCTTGTCGGCGGGAAGAGTGCTCATATCCTCAAGGTCGGAAAGCGGCATGATCAGGGGGGCGACCGAATCATTGAGGTCGATCTGGCCCCATGCGGTCCGCCACGGATTCACATCGTCCCATAAAAGCTGTTCCGACGCTCCCTCCAGCATCGGCACGATCACAGCGGGCTTGGCGGCGGTCGCCGTGAAAGGGATGTGGTTGGCGGCCAGAAAGCCCTGCACGGCGTTGGGCCGGAAACTCACGATCAGATCGGCGATGTAGCGGGTGGAACTGGTCTTTTCGGAGGCGACCTGAAAGCTGCGCACCATGTTTTCCGCATTGATGGCGCTGGCGACCGGCAGCTTGGGCCAATATTGCTTCTGGGTCAGGCGCTGCATCAGCTTCGTCAGGGCCAGCACCTGTCCATTGGCCTGGGCGACTGTCCGGGCCTCCGTGGCGCTTTTGGCGGTTTCATCCACATGGACGCCGGAAACGGAATAGGCGTCAGCGGAAAGGGACGGGCTGACGCCCAGGGCAAAAAGGGCGATGATGCTCAGGAAGGCCGCCTGTGCAGCCCGTTTCAGGGTTCGCCAATCGCTCATGCCGTCTTCAATCCCGTTCGTCTGGTCGCACAAAAAGCCGGTCAGATCCTTTTTTGCCAGATGCGGCAAAAAAGGGTATCCCCTCTCTCACAGCACACTACATCAACCGGTCTGTCAGGCGAAGGCCCCGGAAGTCCGGTGTGTGTCCGTCATCTATCAGGAGTTGCTTTCCATGTCCTCAGGCCCGGTTCGCCCCCCGGTTCGCCCCAATGGCTACACCTATGCCCAGTCGGGGGTCGACATCGATGCTGGCAATGCGCTGATCAAAATGATTGCGCCGCTCGCCGCCTCGACGAAGCGGCCGGGCGCGGATGCCGAACTGGGCGGTTTCGGCGGGCTTTTCGATCTGAAGCAGGCCGGATTCAGGGACCCGGTGCTGGTCGCGGCCAATGATGGCGTCGGCACCAAGCTCAAGGTTGCCATCGACGCCGGAATCCATGACACGGTGGGCATCGACCTGGTCGCCATGTCGGTCAATGATCTGGTGGTGCAGGGTGCCGAGCCCTTGTTTTTCCTCGATTATTTCGCCACCGGCAAGCTCGATGTGACGACCGCCCGCGACGTGATCTCAGGGATAGCCGAGGGCTGCCGGCAGGCCGGGTGTGCGCTTGTCGGCGGCGAGACGGCCGAAATGCCGGGCATGTACGCCGGCGGGGATTATGATCTGGCGGGCTTCGCCGTGGGCGCGGTTGAGCGCGACGGCGTGCTGCCGCGCCCGGACGTCGGCGCGGGCGATGTGGTGCTGGGCCTTGCCTCGACCGGCTTTCATTCCAACGGCTATTCGCTGGTCCGGCGGATCGTGGCCGATTTCAGCCTTTCCTATGATGCGCCCTTCCGGGGCGAGCCGCTGACGCTGGGCCAGAAACTGCTGGCCCCGACCCGCATCTATGTGCGCTCGGTGCTGGCGGCGATCCGCGAGACCGGCGCGGTCAAGGCGCTGGCTCATATCACCGGCGGCGGTTTCACCGAAAATATCCCCCGGGTGCTGCCGGACGATGTGATTGTCGAGATCGATGGCGCGTCATGGACGCTGCCCAGCGTCTTTCACTGGCTGATGGATCTGGGCGGAATCGCCGAAACCGAAATGGCCCGCACCTTCAACTGCGGCATCGGCATGATCGCGGTCGTGGCCGCCGACAAGGCGGATGAGGTGGCGGGCGTGCTCAAAGCCCATGGCGAGAGCGTCTGCCGCCTTGGCCGGTTGCGGGCGCGGGCGGGCGATGAGCCGCAGGTGCTGATTTCAGGGTTGCTCGGCAGCGGCAGATGAAGATCGGGATATTGATTTCGGGCCGGGGCTCGAACCTGAAATCGCTGATAGCGGCCTGCGCGGAACCTGGTTTTCCCGCCGAAATTGTTGCTGTCATTTCCAACCGGCCGGAGGCGGCGGGGCTCGCGATTGCCCGGGCTGCGGGCCTTCCAGCCCTGGTAATTGACCACAAGCTCTATCCCGACCGGGAATCCTTCGACGCGGAACTCAACCGGGCGCTGGAAGCGGCAGGCGTGGAGCTCGTCTGCAATGCTGGCTTCATGCGCATCCTGTCGGATGGTTTCGTCGCCAGATGGCATAACCGGCAGATCAATATCCATCCCTCGCTGCTGCCCGCCTTCAAGGGGCTACATGTCCATCGCCGCGTGCTGGAGGAGGGGGTGCGGATCACTGGTTGCACGGTCCATTTCGTGCGCCCGGCCATGGATGAGGGACCGATCATTGCCCAGGCCGCTGTGGCCGTGAAGCCGGATGATACGCCGGAAACCCTCGCCGCCCGGGTGCTGGAGGCGGAGCACCGGCTTTATCCCGCTGCCCTCGGCCTCGTCGCCTCAGGCCGTGCGAGAGTGAGGGGCGGGATTGTCGAGATCGACGACATGAAAGGGAGCCGGTGCGGTCCCATGTTCGTGCCTGCGCCTGATTGAATTCGATCAGGGTTTGCCATCGGCGAATACGGGTATCGGCAACCTGTCGACAGGCAAGATAATGCCGTTCGAGGCCTCGATGGGCGCACCGTTTACGAGCGCGCCATAGCGGACAGGGCCAAAGCGGATCTGCTCGCCTGTGCCGTCAATCACTTCCTGGGTACCCTGTATCGTTGTGACCTGTCGGGTCTTGCCCTTGAGCGCCCCGGCGTCGATCCGGCCCGGCACCATCTGGTAGAGCAGCAGGGCCTGCGTGTTCTGTTTCACGCTGGTGTTGGTGGGTGACAGCATGTCGGTATAGTCGGTATAATTGTCGGCGATAGCGTTGAACGTTGCATTTGTTGGCGCGAATATTGTTCTGGTGGAGCCGCTGGTATATGCCGATTTCATGCCATTGGCGTCGATGATCTGCACCAGAGTTGAGAATTGCGGATCGGCACGGAGCTTGTCATAGAGCGAACCTGATGCGGCCAGTGCCGAAGTCGCGCCGGCAGTGAGGAAGACAAGCGCTGCAGCAAAAGCTTTCGCCTTATGGAGATATCCGGCTTTCACCATTGTTTATTCTCCCCGGCTCATCAATGCGGGATATGTTTGGTTGGCTTTGGCATCCATAGACACGATAAATGCTAACGGGATGTGAACACCGCAGTCATGATTTATGAAATATTATTGAGGAACTGGCGGGTTATCTTTGGGAGGTTGCGGAGAGCTGGCTTTTATACGGTCATGGCCGCATGTCTTGCCCTTGTCACCGTCGTCCCTGATTCGTGGGCGGATGGTCTCGCGCCCGTGGAATGGAGCGACAGTTACATGACCCGCGTGGAAGCCGAAGCCCTGCTCCAGACTCTTAACGCGACCTTGCTGGCGAGTCGCAGCGCGACGCAGACGCTGGAGAACTGGTGCCGGGATCACCGGCTTGCCGCCGATCCCAGGATCATCGCCTCGCGCAACAAGGGCGTGGTCAAGACGCCTCCCGATGAAGTGCTGAAATTGCTCGCCGTGAAACCCGGTGAGAAAGTGACCTATCGCGAGGTGAAGCTGGGGTGCGGCGACAGGATATTGTCGGAGGCGGACAACTGGTATGTGCCCGCGCGACTGACGCCGGACATGAACAAAGCGCTTGCGCAAACCGATACGCCGTTCGGCAAGGTTATCCGCCCGCTTGAACCCTACCGGCGCACCTTCAGCGCGACGCTGCTCTGGCATCCGTTGCCCGATGGCTGGGAAACCGGCGCGCCGCTTCAGGCCGGTTCCGGCGGGGCGCTGCAACTGCCGTCCCATCTGCTGGAGCACAAGGCCATCGTACTGACCAGAACCGGCTTGCCGATTTCATTTGTGGATGAGCGCTACACGAAAGCCCTGTTCGAGTTTCCGCTGAAGGTGGCAGAGTAGTTTTCCCTTCCCCGTCTGGAGCTCTGCGTCATGGCCGAGAATGCCCTTCTTTCACAAAAGATCAGCTTTCCCGGCAGCACCGGCGAGGCGTTGGCGGCAAGGCTTGACCGCCCGAAGGGGCCTGTGCGGGCCTATGCCCTTTTTGTCCATTGCTTTACCTGCTCCAGGGATGTGTTCGCGGCGGCGCGGCTGGCTTCCGCCCTTGTCGAACGCGGCTATGGCGTGTTCCGTTTCGATTTCACCGGCCTTGGCATGTCCGGCGGGGATTTTGCCAATACCAATTTTTCCTCCAATGTCGCCGATCTCGTCGCAGCCGCTGATTTCATGCGTGAAACCTATGCGGCGCCCTCCATCCTGATCGGCCACAGCCTCGGCGGCGCGGCGGTGCTGGCCGCGGCCTCGTCGGTGCCGGAGGCCGTCGCCGTCGCCACCATCGGCGCGCCCGCCGACGCGGCCCATGTCCGCGAGCAGTTCAAGGCGTCGCTCGATGAGATCGAGACGAAGGGGGTGGCGCAGGTGGTGCAGGCCGGGCGGACCTTCACCATCAAGAAGCAGTTTCTGGATGATATCGCAGCCAGCGTAATCGAGGACAAGATCGCCCATCTGCGCAAGGCGCTGCTGATCTTCCACGCGCCCCTCGACCAGACCGTCGGCATCGACAATGCGAGCCGGATTTTCCTCGCGGCGAAACACCCCAAGAGCTTCGTTTCGCTCGATGGAGCGGATCATCTGCTGACACGGCGGGAGGACGCCATCTATGTGGCCGAGGTGCTGGGCGTCTGGGCGTCGCGCTATCTGCCGGAGCAGGCGCTGGCTGATGCTCCCCCGATTCTGCCCGAAGGGCTGGTGCGGGTGGCTGAAACGCGCGAAGGGCCGCTCCAGGCGCGGGTGGAGGTGGGGCGTCATGCCTTTCTGGCCGATGAGCCTGTGGCGCTGGGCGGCGAGGACACGGGGCCGACGCCCCATGAACTGCTGCTGGGCGCGCTCGGGGCCTGCACCTGCCTGACGCTTCGGCTCTATGCGGGCCGCAAGGGCTATGACGTCTCGCGCATTTCAGCGGAGCTTCGCCGGGGTAGCGAAAAAGTGAGTGTCGATGGCGTCGAAAAGGAAGTGGAAGTGATCAGCCGCGACATTCATATTGATGGCGGCCTCAGCGATGATGACCGCGAGAAAATGCTCGCCATCGCCAATCGCTGCCCGGTTCACCGTACCCTGATGAATCCGGACAAGCGGATCGACACGAAGCTGGTGTAAGGGGAGCTTCTTTCCCCTCACACATTGCTGCTTTCAGCTACAGCCGTTCGTCGCGCCGCAGGTGTTGCACTTGAGGCAGGTGCCGTTGCGGACCATGGTGAAGTTGCCGCATTCGCCGCAGGCCTCGCCCTCATAGCCCTTGAAGCGGGCTTCCGCGATCTGCGAGAGGCCGGCCACAGGCCCGGCACTTGCTGTCGTCCCCATGCTCGTCTCAGAGCGGAGCGAGGCGTGGACGGTCAGTTCCTGCGCCTTTTCCGTGGCGTCCAGCATGGCGCGGGTGGCGGTCATGTCGGCTGGCGCATATTCAGGCTGCGGCGCGAGGGCGGCGACCGCGCCTCCCTTCACAAGAAAGAGATTGCCGAGCTGGTTCGAGCGGGCAAAGCCGGGGCTGACCACCTTGCTGGCGGGCAGGCGGCCTTCCTCGTTGCCGCTGCCCATCACGTCATGACCGATCTCGCTTGGATCGACATGGCCGAGGTCATGGCGACCGAGGTAGGAAACGGCAAGCTCGCGGAACACATAATCGAGGATCGATGTCGCGTTCTTGATCGTGTCGTTACCCTGCACAATACCCGCGGGCTCGAAGCGGGTGAAGGTGAAGGCCTCGACATATTCCTCAAGCGGCACGCCATATTGCAGCCCGAGCGAAATGGCGATGGCGAAATTGTTCATCAGCGAGCGGAAGGCAGCCCCATCCTTGTGCATGTCGATAAAGATTTCCCCGATGGTGCCATCTTCATATTCGCCGGTGCGCAAATAGACCTTGTGCCCGCCGACCAGCGCCTTCTGGGTGTAACCCTTGCGCCGGTCCGGCAGCTTCTGGCGGTCCTTGGCGCGCTCGACCACCCGCTCGATGATGCGTTCCGCCACCACGCGGGCGCGCTCCATCTGCGGCTTGCGGGCCAGTTCCTCGGCAAAGCTTTCCTCGCCGCTGTCGTCCTCATCCTCAAGCAGTTGCGTGTTGAGCGGCTGCGACAGCTTCGAGCCGTCGCGATAAAGCGCGTTCGCCTTGAGGCCGAGCTTCCACGACAGCATGTAGGCGGCCTTGCAATCCTGGATGGTGGCGGCGTTGGGCATGTTGATGGTCTTGGAGATCGCCCCCGAGATGAAGGGTTGGGCCGCCGCCATCATGTGGATATGGCTTTCGGCGCTGAGAAAGCGTGTGCCGAGGCGGCCGCAGGGGTTGGCGCAGTCGAACACCGGCAGATGCTCTTCGGCCAGACCCGGCGCGCCTTCCACCGTCATCGCGCCGCAGCAGTAGAGATTGGCCGTGTCGATCTCCAGGCGGGTAAAGCCGATGGCGGACAGCAGATCGAAATCAAGGTCGTCCATGGCGTCGGCATCGAGACCAAGAACCTGCGTGCAGAACTCTTCGCCGAGCGACCATTTGTTGAAGGCGAAGCGGATGTCGAACGCGGTTTCGAGCGCCTTTTCCACGTCGAGGATTTTCTCCGTGGTGAAGCCCTTCGCGCGCAGCGTCTGGTGGTTGACGCCGGGGGCGCCTTCGAGCGTGCCGTGTCCGGTCGCGTAATCCTCGATCGCGCGGATCGCGTCTTCATCATAGCCGAGCGTGGCGAGGGCGGCTGGCACAGCCCGGTTGATGATCTTGAAATAGCCGCCACCCGCGAGCTTCTTGAACTTCACCAGCGCGAAATCGGGCTCGATGCCGGTGGTGTCGCAATCCATGACGAGGCCGATGGTGCCGGTGGGCGCGATCACGCTGACCTGCGCGTTACGGTAGCCATGCTCGCTGCCCATGGTGACGGCGAGTTCCCATGCAGCCCTTGCATGGTCGATGAGATCGGCCTGCGGGCAGGCGCCGGCGTCGAGCGGCACCGGATGGATCGAGAGCCCCTCATAGCCGTCGCTTTCGCCCCGCGCGGCGCGGGCATGGTTGCGCATCACGCGCAGCATGTGGGGGGCATTGTCGTTGAAACCGGGGAAAGCGCCCAGCTCCTTGGCCATCTGCGCGGACGTGGCGTAGGCGATGCCGGTCATGATGGCGCTGAGCGCGCCGGTCAGAGCCCGGCCCGCGTCTGAATCATAGGGAAGGCCGCTCGACATGAGCAGGCCGCCGACATTGGCGTAGCCAAGCCCGAGCGTGCGGTAGCGGTAGGAGCGCTCGGCGATCTCGCGGCTCGGGAACTGGGCCATCAGCACCGAGATTTCAAGCACGATGGTCCAGAGCCGCGTGGCGTGACCATAGGCCTCGACCTCAAAGCGGCCATCGTCGGCGCGGAAGGCCAGCAGATTGAGCGAGGCAAGATTG
>JAATFR010000337.1 GCA_015655095.1 Hyphomicrobiales bacterium
CGGAAGGCATCGGCGTGAAAATGCTGCTGCCCTGCGACGTGACCAGCCCGGAAAGCCTCGATGCCGTTTTCGATACGCTGAAAAAGGAATGGGGCACGCTGGACTTTGTGGTTCACGCCATTGCCCACTCCGACAAGAACGAACTTAAGGGCCGCTATGCCGATACGACGCGGGAGAATTTCCTGCGCACCATGGATATCTCCTGCTTCTCCTTCACCGATGTGGCGCGTCGCGCCGCAGAGATGATGGTTGCGCCGCAGGACGGCGGGCACGGCGGCGCCATGGTCACACTCACCTATCTGGGCGCCGAGCGCGTGATCCCGAACTACAATGTCATGGGCGTGGCGAAAGCCGCCCTTGAGGCGAGTGTGCGATATCTTGCCGCCGATTTCGGCCGCCAGGGCATCCGTGTCAACGCGCTCTCGGCCGGGCCCGTCCGCACGCTTGCAGGCTCCGCCATCGGCGACGCCCGCTTCATGTTCCGCTGGAACAAGCAGCACGCCGCGCTGAAGGAAACCATTGAACTCGATCATGTCGGCGGGGCGGGCCTTTATCTCCTCTCCGACCTTTCCGCCCGGGTAACCGGCGAAATCCACCATGTCGACTCCGGCTTCAACATCATCGGTCTGCCGCGCGTGGAGGATCTGAGAGAAGACGGCAATGCGTGACACCGGGGCCTGAAACGGGGCCTGCCGGTCGCCGGGTGTGGAAATTGCCCCTGAAACCGACTATGCCATTGGGCGGCCTCATCCTGCTTGAACCGCAACCTTAATCGGGTCCATCCGTCCATGAATCTTGTCCGCTCCGCCGCGACCGTAGGTGGCACCACACTCGTCAGCCGGGTGCTCGGTTTCATCCGCGACATGATGGTGGCGGCGGCCATCGGCACCGGCCCCATCGCCGACGCTTTTTTTGTCGCCTTCCGCTTTCCCAACATGTTCCGGGCGATCTTTGCCGAGGGCGCGTTCAACTCCGCCTTTGTGCCGCTGTTCGCCAAACATCTGGAAGGCGAGGGCGAAGAAGCCGCCAGACGCTTTGCCGAGGAGGCCATGTCGGTCCTTCTGGCCGGACTGCTGGTGCTTACCATTCTTGTCGAGATCGCAATGCCCTGGCTGATGTGGCTGTTCGCGCCGGGCTTTGGCGACGATCCGCAAAAGCACGCATGGGCCGTGCAGTTCACCCGGGTCAATTTTCCCTATCTGTTGTTCATTTCGCTGACCGCGCTCCAGACCGCCGTGCTGAACTCGCTCGGGCGCTTCTTTCCCGGCGCCGCGGCGCCCGTGATGCTGAACATCACCATGGTGCTGGCGCTTTTTCTCGTTGTCCCGTTCGCCACCAATCCCGGCCTTGCGCTCTCTTGGGGCGTGACGGCGGCAGGCATGGTGCAGTTCGTTTGGCTGGCTATTTCCTGCCACCGGGCGCGCATGAGCCTGCGCCTGCGAATGCCGCGCCTGACGCCCGATGTGCGCCGCCTGTTCGTGCTGGCGGTGCCGGGTGTGATCGCGGGCGGCATCGGCCAGGTTAATCTGACGGTCGGCACCATGATCGCCTCGCTTCAGGCGGGCGCGGTGTCGTGGCTCTATTATGCGGACCGGATCTATCAGTTGCCGCTCGGCGTCATCGGCATCGCCATCGGCGTTGTGCTGCTGCCGGATCTTTCACGCAGACTGCGCGCGGGCGATCATGGCGGCGCGAACTGGAGTCTCAACCGGGCGATCGAGACATCCATGCTGCTGACGCTGCCCGCCGCCATGGCGCTGACCATCATCCCCTATGAAATCATCAAGGTGCTGTTTGAGCGCGGCCAGTTCCTCGATTCAGATGCGCATGCCTCGGCGCTGGCCCTGCTCATCTATGCCATCGGCCTTCCCGCTTTTGTGCTGAACAAGGTGTTCTCGCCCGCCTTTTTCGCCCGCGAGAACACCTCGACGCCGCTTCGCTTTGCGCTTGTCAGCGTTTCGACGAATATTGTCACAAGCCTCGCCCTGTTCCCGTTCTTCGGCTTTGCCGGCATCGCCTGCGGCACAACCATCGCCTCATGGGTAAATGTCGGACAGCTAGGCATCCGGCTGTGGCGGTCCGACCATTTCCAGCCCGACGAGAAGTTGAAAAAGCGGCTGCCGCTGATCTTGCTCGCATCGGCAGGCATGGGGCTTGTCCTGTGGGCCGGCGCATTCGGCCTTCACCCCTGGTTCGATATGAGCTTCCACGTTTCCGTTTCGGTGCTGACGGGGCTTATCGTGCTTGGCCTCATTGCCTATACCCTTTTATGCCAGATCACCGGCGCTATGCGGCTTGAGGAATTTCGCCGCGGCATGAAGAAATAGGGCGGTTCCGGGGAAACCGGAACCGCCCTTCGTCATGGAGAGAAGCCGGGGGAAGCGACTTCTCCGTAGCGGGGCCAATCAGATGGAAAGCTTTAGACGCTTGGCGACGCCTGCGCCATAAGCCGCATCCGCTTTCGACAGATGGCCGATCTGGCGGCGCTGGATGAACTCGGGCACCGTGCCCATGGCATCGGCAATCCGGTCCATCAACCTTTCCTTTTCACCAGCTGGCAGCAGGCGGAAGAGATTACCGGCCTGTGTGTAATCATCATTGCCTTCGCGGTGATTGTAGCGATCCGCATCGCCATGAATCGCAAGCGGCGGCTCCTTCACGCTCGGGTCCTCGGCCGGCCCGCCAAACGAATTCGGTTCATAGTTGGGCCCGCCGCCATTATTGTCATCGAAGCGCATGGCGCCATCGCGATGATAGGTATGGACCGGCGCATGAGGCCGGTTGACCGGCAGCGCCTCGGCATTGACGCCGACCCGATAACGATGGGCATCCGCATAGGAGAAGATGCGGAATTGCAGCATCTTGTCGGGGCTGTGGCTGATGCCCGGCACGATGTTGGCGGGCGAGAAAGTCGATTGCTCGACCTCGGCATGATAATTGTCGGGGTTTCGGTTGAGCTCCAGTTGACCGATCTCGATCAGCGGGAAATCCCCATGTGGCCAGACCTTGGTTAAATCGAAGGGATTATAGGGCGTTTTTTCGGCCTGATCTTCGGTCATAATCTGTATAAAGACTTTCCATCTCGGAAAGTCGCCGCCTTCAATGGCATTGTAAAGATCGCGCTGATGGGTCTCACGGTCACCGGCGATCAACTGGCCCGCCTCCTCATCCGTCAGGTTCGCAATGCCCTGCTGCGTTTTGAAGTGGAACTTGACCCAGACGCGCTTGTTGGTAGCGCTGATGAAGCTGTAGGTGTGCGAACCGAAGCCGTGCATATGCCTGAAGCTTTTGGGGATGCCCCGGTCGGAAAAGAGGATCGTGACCTGATGCAGGCTTTCCGGCGAGAGCGACCAGAAATCCCACATTGCCGTGGGGCTGCGCAGATTGGTGCGCGGGTCGCGCTTCTGGGTATGGATGAAATCGGGAAACTTGAGAGGATCGCGCACGAAAAACACAGGCGTATTGTTGCCCACCAGATCCCAGTTGCCTTCGTCGGTGTAGAATTTCAGCGCCCAGCCGCGCACGTCACGCTCGGCATCCGCCGCGCCACGCTCGCCCGCCACCGTGGAAAAACGCAGAAACACATCAGTCTTCTTGCCCACAGCGGAGAACAGTTTTGCCTTGGTGTATTTCGAGATGTCATGGGTGACGGTGAAAGTGCCGTGCGCCGCCGAACCCTTGGCGTGCACCACCCGCTCGGGGATACGCTCGCGATTGAAATGACCGTGCTTTTCAAAGAGCTGCCAGTCC
>JAATFR010000081.1 GCA_015655095.1 Hyphomicrobiales bacterium
GAGGGGTGCCGAAATCGTGTTCTCGATGCTCTTCGACGACGCAACGACGCAGGCGGCCACCTTCGGCGATGATGGTCTCGCGACGGCGATGGGGCCGGATGCGATCCATGTCTGCTGCAGCACGCTGTCGCTCGATCAGGCAAGGCGCTTGCGCGATGAACATGCCGGACGGGGCCAGGGCTATGTCACGGCGAATGTGCTTGGCCGGCCGCCTGCCGCCATCGCCGGAGAGCTTTTCGTCATCGTGGCCGGCGCCGAACCTCTGCGCGCCCGCATTGATCCCGCGCTCAGGGCCTTCGGGCACCGCATCTTCACCGTGGGCGATGATCCGGTGCAGGCCAATCTGGTCAAGCTTTCCCTGAACTTCATGATCATGTCGACGATCGAGCAGATGGCGGAAGTCTTCGCGCTGAATGAAAAAGCAGGAACTGATCCGCACACGGTTTTCGAGATCATGACCGGAAGTTTTTACAATGCGCCAGTCCATAAAAACTACGGCAAGCTGATGGTCGAGCATTCCTATGATTATCCAGGCGCGTCGGTCACGCTGGGCCTGAAGGACACCGAGATGTTTCTCGCGGCGGGACACGATTATCATGTTCCCCTGCCCTATGCCGCCATCGCCCGCGACCGCTTTCTCGCCGCCATGGCCGCGGGAGACGCCGACAAGGATTTCGTCGTGCTAATGGAGCGCGCCCGGCAGGATGCGGGCCTCAAATGAGCCTTTAGCCGGAAAGCTGGCATTTGTCTGGGGTGGGAGCCGGGCGGTATTGCCCTGCCCCTACAGGTTTCATCACCCGGATCAGGCAGGCGGCCCTTCGGGATATTGCGGCAGGCCATCATCGAGATGGATCCATATCTGCTTGCTGGAGGTCCAGATATGTTCGGCCGGCCTGAACCTGTCGGGTTGGTCGAGACTGCCCATCGAAAGACCGATAGCGTTTGCGCTGCGCCGTTCGGAGAAAAGCGTCGTGCCGCACAGGGTGCAGAACCCGCGCCTGACTCCAGATTCGGCGCTAAACCAGCCGATCAGCCCGCTCATTGAAACGCTGTCCAGCGGCACCATCACGCGTGCATAAAACGGTGCGCCAATAGCCTTCTGGCAGCAGCGGCAGTGGCATACCCGAATATTTATCGGCTCCGCCTCGCTGACGTAGCTGCACTGGCCGCATAGACAACCGCCTTTTATTTCCTGCCGCATGGCCTTTCTCCATTCGTGGCCGCTTTTCCACCCGGAAGACTCCCACGGTCACTGAACAGACGCTGTTTACACGACAGAACAGAGATGATCGAGCACGACCTTGCCCGATCCAGCCCGTTGCATTGGCCAATTCTTGGCACCAGTGATAATCCCTGGCTCGTCAGAGAAACATGCCGCCGGAAACCTCAATGCGCTGGCTCGTCACCCAGCGGTTGTCATCAGACAGCAGCGCGGCGATCATCGGGCCGATGTCGTCGGGCAGGCCCGTCCGGCCCATTGCCGTCGAGGAGGCAACGAACCTGTTAAAGTCGGGATTGTCACGCACGGCGCCACCACTGAAATCGGTCTCGATCGCGCCCGGCGCCACGGCGTTGACCGCGATGCCCCGGGCCCCGAGTTCTTTCGCCAGATAGCGGGTCAAAACCTCGATGGCGCCCTTCATGGCGGCATAGGCGGAAAAGCCCGGAACGCTGAAGCGTGTAAGCCCGGAGGAAAGATTGACGATCCGCCCGCCATCGGCAATCAGTGGAAGGATCTTCTGCGTGAGAAAGAAAACACCCTTGAAATGGATATTGTAGAGCCGGTCAAAGTCCGATTCTTTCGTGTCGGCAAAGAGCGCATTGTGGCCAATGCCGGCATTGTTCACCAGATAGTCGAAAGTCTCCCGCCCCCAGATTTCCTTCAGTGCCCGCCGGACATCGTCCGCAAAGCCGTCGAAAGCGGAGGTGTCGCCCGTATCGAGCCTGAAGGCGACGGCCTTGCGCCCGAGCGCTTCTATCTCCGCCACAGCTCTTTCTGCTTCGGCCCGGTTCGAGTGATAGGTGATGACAAGGTCTGTTCCCTTGCGGGCAAGGCTGAGCGCCGTGTTGCGGCCAAGACCACGGCTGGCACCGGTGACAATAGCCACCTTCCCCGTTGAATTTTCCTGCGTTCCGTTTGACATCGGCAACTCCCAAATCTGTTCTGCTGCTCAAACATAGTATCCGGCGCAACGCGGTGCTTGCCCAAAGCCCTAAATTTCTCGCCTGATCCTCTATAATTTTTTGGCTCCAACCTGAATTCAGGCCAAATTCATGTTCGATACGCCTGCTGGCAATCCCGTCCGGGGATGACCGATATTCCCATTATCAGATCTGACAGATCATAAGTTACAATACCTTTGATCTATATGGATAATCAGCCTGCCAACATATTCTTGAACTCCCATAAGTCAAATGAGGGGAGGAAACAAAATGAAAATATCCGGGAAACTGACAATCCGTTCGCTTCTTGTGGCGGGAATGCTCTTCTCTACAGCCGCAATGGCGGATGTGTATTTAAAAGGCGCTGAAATCGCGAAACTCATTGTCGGCAATACTATCGAGGGAAAATATGAGGCCTGTTCCTCGGGCGGCAAGGATTTCCAGGAGCATTACACATCAGACGGAAAGATTCGCGGTCAGGAGAGGCCCTGCGCACAGGAAGGCCAATGGCAGCATTATCAGGGATTCTGGAAGGTCAAGGACGACAAGTTCTGCGTCAATCTGGGCTCTGGGCGCATAGGTGGCTGCTTTGACTATGTTGCAAATCCTGATGGCACGGTTACGCGCCTGATGGAAGGCGGGAAGTCCAGCATCGTCTTCCAGATCATAGATGGAAACCCTGATCATCTTTGATCGGATGATATAAAAAAAGAAATATCATCCCTCGAATACAACACAGCCCCCGTCATCTGAAAATGACGGGGGCTGGCCTGTTCTGGCTTGGCCCACGCCAGAGCCTTGAGAAAATAACGCATATCCTCCCCGCGCCCGCCCCCTCAAATCCGGCA
>JAATFR010000291.1 GCA_015655095.1 Hyphomicrobiales bacterium
CGCTGGGACTTCACTACGACCAAACCACTGACCTCGCCATCCCGGAAGTGAAGTACGACTCCTTCGGTGGAGTCCTCATACCTGGCTGGGCGCTGTTCTACCTCGCGGCGAGCGCATCGATCCTTATGGTGTTCAGCGTCGCTCCTCGCCGCAAAAGCGCCACACATACAGGCGAACCCGGCGCCAGCGATGAAGATCGCAAAGGGCCGGAAACTTGACCAAAGCGCGTGGCTCATCAGGCTGCCTCCCCTTTCTTGGCCGGAGGCTGGCCGAAGACGTCGGGGCGCAGCTCGTAGCGGCTCACAGCACCGCCCACTGCGGCCTCAATAGCAGCGCATCGCTCGGCCGGTATGCGAAGTCGGCCTCGAACCCACTGCCAGACAAGGCCCTGGGTGACGCCAAGGCTTTTCGCCAATGCCGTCTGGCCGCCCGCAGCTTCCACCGCCGCCTGTATCGGAGTGCTCTTCATGGGCGAATACTAGCCTGGCTAGTCACCACAATACAAGCCCAGCTAGTGGCGCTTTTCTGTGCACCTAATAGCCTTGCTAGTTATGAGTGCTAAACGCCCCCTGACTCCGGAGGAAAAGTCGATAGCGGCCCGGCTTAGGTCCATCATCGCGGCGAACCCCGACCTCACTGAGGAGGGCGTCGCTTCGACGGTCGGCGTGACACAAGGCCAGGTTTCTCATTGGACCGGCGGCCGCCTTCCAGTGCCGGCGCGCAGAGCGGCAGCCCTAGGCATCGGCGATCCGTCCGAAATCAGCGTGGCCTATCGAGAAATTGCCCCCCAAAAAAGCTTGGCGGGCGATTGGTCTGACATTGTGGGAGTTCGGCAGGCAGCGGCCCTGGGCGATGGCGCCGTCCCGGACGAATATGCGGAAACGCACAAGCTGAAGTTCCGCGCCGAGAGCTTGCGGCGCAAGGGGCTCAAGGCCAACAAGCTGGCTGTTCTGTATGGGCGCGGGGAATCAATGACCCCGACCATCAAGAACGGGGATGCGATCCTGTTCGACACGTCGGACGTCCAGCCGCACGACGGAAAGATCTACGTGATCCAGTACGACGGTGAGCTGCTGGCCAAGAGGCTGATCGAGCTTGGCGGCAAGTGGTTCATCGACAGCGACAACAAGGCCGACCCGAAGTGGCGCAAGCCTAAGCCGGTCGATGAAACCAAGGACTTCAAGATCTATGGGCGCGTGCGGTGGATTGGAAGCTGGGAGGACTGATGAGCGAACAGCGCGAAGTCAAATTGCATTCACCGGCCTTGAAAGGCGTTTCGGAAGACGATGTCCGCCGCTTTCTCGTTGCCCGCACCAGGAGCGACGAATGCTTCTCGTGCGGCGAAAGAAGCTGGGTCATCAAGGGAGATGGGGATTTTTTTAGGGGCATGGCCGTTGGAATGGAGCCTCCTGACAACCCTCAGGTTTCATTATTCAAGTCCATCGATCTCGCAGAACCTGTGATCATGATGGTCTGCGCGAAGTGCGGATTCGTTCGCATGCACGACTTGTTCATGATCAATTTATGGCTGGAGAATGACGGCAAGATGGACGCGGCATTGGAGGGCCTGGGCGCTAAGGGTGGAGACCAATGAGCCAAGCGCAGGACAAATGGGGAAACATTCGAAACTTTCCAAGCCGGGGCCTTGTCCCGCCGCGAGAGCCGCCCCATGATGGCGGGATGGAAGCGCGCGTCGCAAAACTTGAATCAACCGCCGAGCACATGCGCGACGATGTCCATGACATCAAGGCCGATCTGCGCTCGATACGCGACAGTGCGCGCACCGATTTTCGAATCTTGTTCGGTGCCATCATCGCGGTGGCACTTGGTCTAGCCGGCCTGATGGCCCGCGGCTTCCACTGGTTGTAAGACCGCCTCCTCGCTAGCAGCGCATGAAGCCCGCTTCGGTGGGCTTTTTCTTGCCTAGGAAAAATTCCTAGGCAGGAAACTAGCTCGGCTATTGACTGGTTCAACTAGCCTGGCTAGTATAACCCCCAAGCCAACGCACGGGGGTGCACAATGCTCGACCAGCAGCAAGCCACGCCGCAGGACGTCAGGTTCCTCGCAACGCGTGATGGCCGCGACTACCGCGGCGAAGTGGTGGATGGCCGCTCCTACGCGACCCTGGCCAAGACCCACCTCACCTACTCCAACGAGCAGATCGCGCTCATCGCGGCGCGCCGTATGTGGGAGGGGCGTGCCCACCGCATCGCCAAGGCGATCAGCGGCGAGGTGGCGGCATGAGCGCCCCGGCCGAGGTGAAGGGCGTGCTGTCGGTGCTGGATCGAGCGCGCGACGTGCTCGCCGAAACCTACGCCAAGTATCAAACGCGGATCGGTCCATTTGCTTCGCAATCTCAGCAGTCGAACGTAGAGCTTCGACAAGCCCGCGATGCCGTGGCCGAGATGATCGCCGCATCACGGGATGCGGCTGCGGTCTTGCAATCGAAGGCCGGACCGCAGGAGCAAGAAACTGTGCGCCGTCTGTATTCGGCCCTCGCCCGCGTGGAGGGCCGCAGCCATGGCTAGCCGCCTCGTCGCCTTGCGCACGCTGCGCCGCGAGTTCCACGGCCGCCAGCCGGCCCGGCATCTGCACCTTGTCCCCGCCGCGCCGGCACCGCGTCTCCGCTGGTGGCAACGCCTCGACCAGGCGCTGATCGGCGCGGCCGACCGGCTACTGGATTCTCCGGTGTTCCTGGGCTTCATGGCGCTGGCGGCCATGGCGCTGTTCACCGCGAGCCGCCTCGGGTGGCTGGCATGAGCGCCCTGCCCTGCGTCAGCGATCTGGCTCAGCGCATGCTCGACCGCATGGGCGACGAGGAAGCGCGCGCGGCGCACATCGCCCGACGGGCAGCCGAAATCGCAGAAGGGCATTGGCGTGATCTGGAATCCGTCAGCGATTTCCTGGCCAACGCTTCAGCAGGCATCGGCCACTACCGACATGGTCGTGTCCCACATCCCCGCGCAGTCGAGTTTCTGACCCTCTTGCGAGACGGCACCGATGACCTGCGCTGCATGCGGCTGCTGCGCGAGGCCATGCGCCAGGAGTGCTTCGAGCGCGCGGAGCTGGACGCCGAGGACGAGGTCGCGAGCAGAGGCCGCCGGTCGTGGTCGTGAGACGTGTCGGCTGGGCAGGGCTCGCCAAGGCCTGCCTGTCCTTTTGCGGCATCGAATTCGCGGTCATCACCTTCGGCTTTCTGCTGCGGGCGTGGCTGAAAACGAACCACTGAGCGCCGGCCTCAGCGCCGGCAAGGAGATTGGATGAACGCTGTAGCCGTTTCGCCTCAGCAAGCCGCTGGCATGTCGAACAGCGCGCGGGTGAACGCTCTCGTTCCGGCCTCGATGTCCGAGGCCATGCATCTGGCAGAGGTCATGGCCAAAGCCAGCCTGCTGCCCGAGCATTTGCGTGGCAAGCCTGGAGACTGCCTGCTGGTGGTGATGCAGGCCCAGCGCTGGGGAATGGACGCTGTGAGCGTGGCCCAGTGCACGTCGGTGGTCCGGGGCAAGCTTTGCTACGAAGGCAAGCTGGTGGCGGCCGCCA
>JAATFR010000435.1 GCA_015655095.1 Hyphomicrobiales bacterium
GGCAAGACGACCACGGCGCGCATTCTGGCCCGCGCGCTCAATTATGACGGTCCCGGCGCGACCGGCCCGACGATCCATATGGACGGGCTCGGCACACATTGCGCGGCGATCATGGAAAGCCGACATGTCGACGTGCTGGAAATGGACGCGGCGTCCCGCACCGGCATCGACGATATTCGCGAGATCATCGACAGCGTGCGCTATGCCCCGGTTTCGGCGCGCTACAAGGTCTATATCATCGACGAGGTGCACATGCTTTCGAAGGCCGCCTTCAACGGTCTTCTGAAGACGCTGGAGGAGCCTCCGGCCCATGTGAAGTTTATTTTCGCCACCACGGAAATCCGCAAGGTGCCGGTGACGGTGCTTTCGCGCTGCCAGCGCTTCGATCTGCGCCGGCTGACGCTCGATGAGCTGGTGGGGCTGCTGTCGCGCATCTCGGTCAAGGAGGATGTGCCGGTCGAGGACGCGGCCCTGAAGCTGATCGGGCGCGCGGCGGAAGGTTCGGCCCGCGACTCGCTTTCCCTGCTCGACCGGGCGATCGCCCATGGGGCCCTGATGGGCGGCGGGGGGCCCATTGCGGAAACAGATGTGCGCGACATGCTCGGCCTTGCCGACCGCGCCCGTATTTTCGATCTCTACGACTTCATCATGAAGGGCGACATCGCCGCCGCCCTGACTGAGTTGCGGGCCCAATATGACGCCGGGGCCGATCCGGCGGTGGTTTTGTCCGATCTGGCGGAACTTACTCACTGGTTGATGCGACTAAAGCTGGTGGAGGCTGCGGCCGACGATCTGGCCATGTCCGAAACCGAGCGAAGCCGGGGCCGGGAAATGGCTGAAAAGCTGCCGATCCGGGCCTTGTCGCGGAGCTGGCAGGTGCTGCTGAAGGGGCTTGAGGAGGCGCAGGCGGCGCCCCGTCCCATCGCGGCGGCGGAAATGGTGCTGGTACGGCTCGTCTATCTGGCGGACATGCCGGGGCCGGAAGAACTGATCGCGAGCCTGACGAGCGGCGGCGCGGCGGGGCAGACCAGTGGCGGACCCACGGGCGGAGGTGGCCCGGGCGGCGGCCCGCGCGCCCAGTTCGGCGGCGGCACGGCCGGTTTGCGCGCGGTGGCGAACGGCGGCGGGGCGCATGTCGAGATCATGCCGCAGGCGGTTGCGGTGGCAGGGCCCCGGCTCGCCACGTTCGACGATGTGATTGCGCTCGCGGGAGCCAAGCGCGACGTGCGGCTCAAGAATGCGCTTGAGACGGGTGTGCGGCTGGTCAGCTACGAGCAGGGGCGGATCGAGATACAGCTTGAGGCGGGGGTCGATGGCACGCTTGCCAATGATCTGTCGCAGAAGCTCAAAAGCTGGACGGGCGAGCGCTGGGTCGTCTCCATCGCCTCGCGGCAGGCCGAGGCCGCGCCGACCGCGCGCGAGCAGGCGGTGAGCCGCGCGCAAAGCATGAAGCAGGAAGCTGCCGCCGATCCGCTGGTACTGGCGGCGCTGGCGGCTTTTCCCGGTGCCGAGATTGTTGAAGTCCGGACGGGTGCGCCTGTGGACGAGGCTGCGATACAGCAAGGGAGTGACCTGGAGGAAATGCCGGGTCTGGTCGGCGACGATTTCGATGCGCCGTTTTACGAAGACTGATTAGGAGAAAATAAATATGAAAAATCTGACCGAATTGATGAGCCAGGCAAAGAATTTGGAAAGCAAGCTGCGTGATATGCAGAGCGAGGTCGATCAGCTCGAGATGCCAGGCGAAGCAGGCGCGGGCCTCGTCAAGGTCGTGATCAGCGGCCGTTATGCGGTCAAGCGCCTTCATATCGATCCGAGTCTGATGAAGGAAAGCGAGCGCGAGATTCTCGAAGACCTCGTCATTGCCGCCCTCAATGATGCGCGCGTGAAGCTTGAAGCGCAGCTTGCCAAAAAGATGGAAGGGGTTACCGGCGGCCTTTCCCTTGGCGGGCTTGGCCTGCCGGGCTGAACGTGATCCCGGGGCCGGTGTTCATTCCGGCCTTGCGCGAGCGGGCCAACTCCGCGATTGATGGTGCCTTGTCGTCCCCGCGCCCGAGGTTCCTGTCATGGCGGTTACCGGCCCCGAAATCGAGCGGTTGATCCAGCTTTTGTCGAAGGTGCCGGGGCTTGGTCCCCGCTCGGCGCGCCGTGCCGTGCTGACCCTCATTAAAAAGCGGGAAACCCTGCTGTCCCCCCTTGCCGCCGCCATGGCCGAAGTTGCCGGCAAGGCGCGGATCTGTCCGGTCTGCGGGAATATCGATACCGTCTCTCCATGTTCCATCTGCGCCGACGGAAGCCGCGATCCAGCTGTGATCTGCGTGGTCGAGGAGGTCAGCGACCTGTGGGCGCTGGAGCGGGCGGGGGCGCACAAGGGCCGCTATCATGTGCTGGGCGGCGTGCTGTCGGCGCTCGACGGGATTGGCCCCAATGATCTCAATATCGGCGGCCTGATCGAAAAGGCCTCGACCCCCGAGGTCCGCGAGGTCGTGCTGGCGATGAACGCGACCGTCGATGGCCAGACTACTGCCCATTACATCACCGACCGGCTGGAAGGCCTCAACGTCACTGTTTCCCGGCTTGCCCATGGCGTGCCGGTCGGGGGGGAACTCGACTATCTCGATGACGGCACGTTGAGCGCCGCCATGAAGGCCCGGCGTCCGTTCTGATCCGATCCCTTTGATCAGGCAAGCTCCAGCCAGCGCTGCATGGTGCGCCGGGCGAAGGCCTGCTGGAGGGCGAGCGCCTCGGCGGCCTGCGGCTCGATCTCGGCTTTCACGTCCTCGAGCGTGCGTTTGAACAGGATCGAACGGGCAATCATCCACTGATCCAGAATCGGCCTCGTCACCTCCAGATGAAACTGGAAGCCATAGGTTTTCTCCCCGACGCGGAAGGCCTGGCCGGGGCAGTTTTCCCGGGTCGACAGCGGCACCGAGATTTCCGGAAACGTGAAAGTGTCGCCATGCCACTGGGTGATCTTCAGCCCCTGCGGGGCATCATGCATCAGCGGGTCTGTGTGGGCGCCATCAAGCCATGTCTGGGGCAGGAAGCCCCATTCTCCCCCGGTTTCGAGCTTGCGCACTGTGCCGCCGAAGCTCTCCGAGATGAGTTGGCCGCCAAGACAGACGCCCATGACCGGTTTTTCCTCTTCATGGAACAGTCGGATCAGCGAGCGGATCTGGGCGAGGAAAGGATATTTGTCGTTTTCATAGGTGGACATGCCGCCGCCGAGCACGACCAGCGCGCCGTAACCGCTGGTCGAATCGGGGATGCCGCTGATCTCGACCTTCTCCCCCATCATGCCCTGTGCCGTGTAGATGGTGGTGGAGGCGGCGCCAAGCCTCTCGGCCTCATCGCGCAGCGTGCCGGGGGGCGAGGTCGGGTCATTGACGATATAAAGGATATGCATGGGGGAACTCGACTGGGGCTGGTAGAGGTGTCCGGAAAGCGGCTATTTCGAAGGCACCGTGGCAAAGCGGTCGGCGGCGCGGACCATGACGTCGATGATGCCGGGTTCGGTGGCGGTGTGCCCGGCATCATCGACGATTTCAAGATCGGCGTCCGGCCAGGCCTTGGCCAGAGCCCAGGCGGTGAACATGGGCGTCACCACGTCATAGCGTCCCTGGGCGATGATGCCGGGAATGCCCTTGAGCCGGTCCGCGTCGCGCAAAAGCTGGTCCTGCGGCTCAAGGAAGCCCTTGTTGATAAAATAGTGGCATTCGATCCGGGCGAAGGCGAGGGCGAAGTGGCCGTCGGCGAAGCGGGCAACCCGTCCGGCGTCGGCATGAAGGGAGAGGGTGGTGCCCTCCCAGATGCTCCACGCCTTGGCGCACTCGATCTTCGCCGTCTCGTCGTCCCCGGTCAGGCGCTTGTAATAGGCCTCGATCAGGTTGCCGCGCTCCGCCTCCGGGATCGGCTCGACGAATTTTTCCCAGGCGTCGGGGAAAAGCGCGTCCGCCCCCTCCTGATAAAACCATTGAAGCTCGCGCGGGCGCAGCGTGAAGATGCCGCGCAGGATGATCTCGGTGACCCGTTCGGGGTGGGTTTCCGCATAGGCGAGGCAGAGCGTCGAGCCCCATGAGCCGCCGCAGAGCTGCCAGCGCTCGATCCCCAGATGCTCGCGCAGCTTTTCCATGTCGGCGACGAGGTCCCAGGTCGTGTTCTCGCGCAACTCGGCGTGGGGCGTCGAGCGGCCGCAGCCGCGCTGGTCGAACAGGATGATTCGGTAGGCTCTGGGGTCGTGGGTGCGGCGCATGGTGGGATTCGAGCCGCCGCCCGGCCCGCCATGGACGATCACCACCGGTTTGCCCTTCGGGTTGCCCGATTCCTCGTAATAGATCGTATGGCGCGCACTGACCTGCAGCGTACCGCTGGCATAGGGCTCGATATCAGGATAAAGCGACCGCCGCGCCGAGGTGTCGAACATGGAGCATCCCTATGCTGGTGGGTAAAACCGGCGCAGGCCCTGTTCTTTCAGGCTCCGCGCCCTGTGATTGAGGCATCCTTGCGGCCCCTTCGTCAATCACCTCAACGGTGGATTAACAAATTGGGGAGCAACCTTTTTACCGAGACTGGCTCCACTACCTATTGACGAGGTCTTCCCATATACGCACTATATGTGGACGGTTTGTGTCGGTTGAGAAAAACGGCGCAGCGCCGAGCAGGTTCTAGACAATCAGTCAGAGAGTTGAAGATCCCGTACGTGCCGTGCGGAGGGAAGGCGTTGCACATGGTGTGACGCTAAAGTCATCTTCGTCTCTGCGGCCCGGGGGTCCGGGCTTTACCGGGGGCAGACATGTTTGAAGAAGCAAACGGCGTTGCGCAGGCAAATGCAGGGGATGCGGACGCCGCGAGCGATTCGGTTCAGTCCGTCGTTTCCGCGATCGTGACAGGCGCGGGTGCGCCTTTGCGCTCGCGCCTTGCGCCCAAGCCCGCGGTTCTCGCGCTGCGGGAGCCGTTGCAGGAAGCTGAGCCGGTGGAAAAGCCCGCCGCGCGCCGCCGGATGCCCGCCCTTCTCGCTTCCGCCTTTCAGGCCATGGGGGAAGAGCCTTATGCGCCAGCTACCTCTCGTGAACCAGCCGCCTCTCGTGAAGATGAGTGGAAGGAAATCACCCCCGTCGACCGGCAGCGCCAC
>JAATFR010000235.1 GCA_015655095.1 Hyphomicrobiales bacterium
CCTGATCAAGCGCGGCAATGCCGATCAGGTTTGAGAGAACCTGCTGGTCGATGCCGTATTTGCGGGCGTCCGCAAGGGTTACGGGCTGGCCGAACTGCTGGGAAAGCTCTTGAACGGCGATCTGGAGTTTGCGCTGAAACAGCTCGACCGGCACCTTCTTGCCGCCGACCGTCGCGATCGTGGTCGAGGAAAGGCCGGTGAACGCGCCCGCGACGCCCCATATGCCGAAGCTCACGACCAGAAGAGCCATCAGCACCTTGGCGACCCAGGTGCGGGCACCGCGTCTCATTACGTCGAGCATGAATTCGTTTCTTCCAGTTTCATGTGTCTTGTCGAACCGGAGCTCTCCGGAGACGAAAAGAGGCTTTATCGAGTCAAACTCATACCATGGGACATGATTGAGACAAGATGCGTCCGGGCGTGAACCGGGCGCATCATAGGGGTGGTCCCCGAGCAGGGGCAAGAACCGGATTGCCTGCGCTTTCAGCCGCTGGCGTGGTCTCCAAGGCTCTGCTAAATCCTCTGCAAAGGCACCCTGGTCCTGAAGACCGGGGATAACGTGATTTCAAGAGAGGCAAGATGGGGTCGGAAAAATCGGTCAGGCGGGTCAAGGCGCTTGTAGCAGGCAACTGGAAGATGAACGGCCTCAAGGAGTCCAAAAGGGAAATCCGGCGGCTTGCAAAGAAGCTCGATACGGGCGGCAAGCCAAAATGCGATGTCCTGATCTGCCCGCCCGCAACCTTGATCGGCCTCCTCAGGGAGGAGGCGAAGGGCACCGGCATCGCCATTGGGGGGCAGGATTGTCATGCCAAAGCCTCGGGCGCGCATACCGGCGACATTGCCGCCGCCATGCTCAGGGATGCGGGCGCCGATTATGTCATCGTCGGGCATTCCGAGCGGCGCACCGATCACCATGAAACCGATGAGATGGTAAAAGCCAAGGCGGAGGCCGCCTGGGAGGCGGATCTTGTCGCCATTATCTGCGTGGGTGAAACGGGTGACGAGCGCAAAGCCGGTGAAACCCTGGCCGTGGTCGGCCGTCAGGTAACCGGGTCGGTCCCGGAAGGCGCCATGCCGAAGAACATGATTATCGCCTATGAGCCTGTCTGGGCCATCGGCACTGGCCTCACGCCGACGGCGGAAGACGTCGCCGTTGCCCATGGCCATATCCGTTCCTTGCTGACGGAGCGTTTTCCCGAAACGGGCAAGGCCTTCCGCATTCTCTATGGCGGTTCGGTCAAGCCCGGCAACGCGGCGGAACTGATGGCGGTTCCCAACGTCAATGGCGCGCTTGTCGGCGGGGCCAGCCTCACGGCGGACGATTTCTACGGAATCATTTCAGCCGCCTATCTCTAAAGGCTGGCCTCCGTCAGATTTTCACGGAAATTTCCGTTCCGCTCCGAAGAGGAAGCAGAGCGGAGACAAAGCCGTTGGCGGGGTTGCGTATAAAAGCCAGATAATCGGCGAAGGCGGCCGGGAAATGGCCGACATTGTCGCACACCACCATCGCGCCGGGGCGAAGCTGGGGAGCCATCAGCCGAATGATCGGCTCCGCCAGATGCACCCAGCCATCGACCAGCAGAAAATCGACCGGGCCGCCGCAATCGGCAAGGGTTTGCAGGGCGTCGCCCTCCCGCAGGTCGATCAGTTCGCTCACGCCCGCTTCGGCGAAATGCGCGCGCGCCTTTTCCGCCTTGGTTGGCTCGATCTCGGTGCCGATCACGATGCCGTCACCGCCCTGGTCGCGCATGGCGGCCGCCAGATAAAGCGTCGAGACGCCGAATGACGTGCCGAACTCGACCACCCGCCGGGCCTTGAGGCTTCGGCACAGCAGATAGATCAGCCAGCCCTGGTCGGGATCGATGGGGATAAGCTTGTCGCGATGATAGTCCGTGCGGACATGTTCGGTAGGCCGGTACCCGAGTTTCATGAGCAGGGCTGCTGCACCATAGTTGAGGAGCAGGCCCGGGAGCTGGTTTCTCGCCTGTTTGTGCAGACGTTCGAGGACCCGATTGATCCGGGGGTCGCTTATGGGATTGGATCTGGGCGCGCGCATGTCCTGGTTTCCTGCCTTGTCGGGGATTTTTCATCCTGTTGATAGTTTATTATTAATACTAATTATTAATAGTAACAATGAATAAGCGCCTGGCTTCGACAGGGGGATGGCCCGGGACCGGTTGTTTCGCATGCCTGTGAGACGTTCTTTCCATGAAAGTGACGCGGCCTTCTCCACCGGGGCTGGAAACTCATGCACGCATAGGTTACAAACCGGCCCATCGGACAGGCCATGGGCCTCGCGCCGCCCTTACGCTCGTGACATTCGGGCGTTCGTGACAACCGGGAAGTTCGCTCCGCTATGGCCACCATTATCCTTGTGATTCACCTCATGATTGCCGTGGCGCTTGTCGCCGTGGTTCTGCTGCAACGCTCCGAAGGCGGTGCCCTTGGCATCGGCGGCGGGGGCGGGGGCGGCTTCATGTCGGGACGGGGTGTTGGCAGTGCGCTGACGAGGGCGACGGCCATCCTTGCCGCGGCCTTTTTCGTTACCAGCCTGGCGCTTGGGATCATCGCTGCGCGTGGTGGCAAAAGCTCCATTCTGGACGGTCTGGCGCCTGCGCCGTCGACGTCCGGCATCACGGTGCCAGCACCTCTTGCCGTGCCCCAGGCCGACCAGAGCGCTCCTGCGGCCCCGGGGGCGACGCCTGCACCTGCTTCAGCAGCGCCGACAACGACGCCTGCGGCCCCGGCGACTCCCTCTACGCCTGTGGTGCCAAGGGCCGAGTAAGCCTCGCTCGGGCTTTTACCGTTCTGTTACGAATTTATACCGGACCGGCGCGAGATTAGCGGTCCGAATCGCAATGTTTTGAATTAGGGTCAAATTCCATGACGCGGTACATCTTCATCACCGGCGGCGTGGTCTCTTCATTGGGCAAGGGGCTTGCCTCTGCGGCTCTGGGAGCCCTTCTGCAAGCGCGGGGCTACAAGGTCCGGCTGCGCAAGCTCGATCCCTATCTGAACGTCGATCCCGGCACCATGAGCCCCTATCAGCACGGCGAGGTCTATGTGACCGACGACGGCGCGGAGACGGATCTCGACCTCGGCCATTACGAGCGCTTCACGGGCGTGGCCGCCAATCAGGGCGACAACATCACCACCGGCCGCATTTATCAGGACATTCTCGCCAAGGAGCGCCGGGGCGATTATCTCGGTGCGACCGTGCAGGTCATTCCCCACGTCACCGACGCGATCAAGGATTTCGTGCTCTCCGGCAATGAGGGCATCGATTTCTGTCTGTGCGAGATCGGCGGCACCGTTGGCGACATCGAGGGGCTGCCGTTCTTCGAGGCGATCCGCCAGCTCGGCAACCAGTTGCCGCGCGGGGACACCTGCTTCATCCATCTGACGCTGCTGCCCTATATTCCGAGCGCCGGCGAGATGAAGACCAAGCCGACCCAGCATTCCGTCAAGGAACTGCGTTCAATCGGCATCCAGCCCGATATTCTGATGTGCCGCTGCGACCGCCCGATTCCGGAGGATGAACGCCGCAAGATCGCGCTTTTCTGCAATGTGCGCGAGAACGCCGTGATCGAGGCCGCCGACGTCGATACCATTTACGATGTGCCTGCCCGCTATCATGCGGAGGGGCTCGACCGCGAGGTGCTCGCCACCTTCGGCATCAAGGATGCGCCCGAGCCCAATCTCGACGTCTGGTCGAACATCACCCACGCCATCCGCGAGCCCGAGGGCGACGTCACCATCGCCATCGTCGGCAAGTACACGGGCCTCAAGGACGCCTACAAGTCGTTGATGGAGGCGCTCGTCCATGGCGGCATCGCCAACCGCGTGCGCGTCAATCTCAAATGGCTCG
>JAATFR010000258.1 GCA_015655095.1 Hyphomicrobiales bacterium
CGGACCAGCGCTGTGTCTTCGAGAATGCTCCGGGTGCCGGGCTCAACCGCGAATGCGCGCTGGGAATTAAGGCGCCGACCACGGTGTACCCAACCGCCGGCGACGAATAGTATGTCGTCCCCGCGCAGGCTCTTTACCGGGCTGCGCGGATCAATTACGAAGGCGCTCCCGCGTCGCGGGCGCCCTTAGGAGTGTAGCTCAACTGGTAGAGCACCGGTCTCCAAAACCGGGGGTTGGGGGTTCGAGCCCCTCCACTCCTGCCACTCTAGGCCCGGCCCGCAAGGGCCAGCCTAGGGGTTATCAACGCCAGGACGCTTGACGGCGGGCCGGATTTCCGGACCGTCGAAAATCGTACTTGGCTTTTTTGCCGGAAGTCTGATAAACAGATGGCCAAGATAAATCCGCTAGAGTTCATACAACAGGTCCGGACCGAAGTATCCAAGGTGACCTGGCCCACCCGGCGTGAAACGACCATCACCACCGTCATGGTGTTTTTGATGGTGGCATTCGCGACGGTTTTCTTTTTTCTGGCGGATCAGATTATGAGCCAAGGGGTAGCCCTCCTGCTCGGTATCGGCGGCTGAGGAGCGGACACGAGATTATGGCCAAGCGCTGGTACATCGTTCACGTCTATTCGAATTTCGAGAAGAAGGTGGCTGAATCCATCCGCGAGCAGGCGGAGGCAGCCGGGCTTGCCGAGCACATAGAAGAAGTGCTGGTGCCGACCGAGGAAGTGGTTGAAATGCGCCGTGGTCGCAAGATCAACGCTGAGCGCAAGTTCTTCCCCGGGTACGTGCTGGCGAAGATGGATCTCAATGATGAGATCTACCATCTGATCAAGAATACGCCGAAAGTGACCGGGTTTCTGGGCGCGGACAACAAGCCGTCTCCGATCCCGCAGTCTGAAGTCGATCGTATCCGCCATCAGGTGCAGGAAGGCGTGGAGCGGCCCAAGCCCTCCATCATGTTTGAAATTGGCGAGCAGGTGCGGGTGGCCGACGGTCCCTTCGCCTCGTTTACCGGTCTCGTCGAGGAAGTGGATGAGGAGAAGGCTCGGCTCAAGGTCGCGGTCTCTATCTTCGGGCGCGCAACCCCCGTCGAGCTTGAGTACGGTCAGGTCGAAAAGGTCTGATCGACGTATGTGGGAGGCGCATTGCCTGCGCCGGACCACTAACCCGTGTCTGTTCCGGTTTGACCGGAAGGGGAATGGAAAATGGCTAAAAAAGTAACTGGTTACATTAAACTGCAGGTTCAGGCTGGCGCCGCGAACCCGTCTCCGCCCATTGGTCCGGCTCTCGGTCAGCGTGGCCTGAACATTATGGAATTCTGCAAGGCGTTCAACGCCCAGACGCAGGCCATTGAAAAAGGCACGCCGATTCCGGTGGTGATCACGGCCTATGCGGACCGTTCGTTCACTTTCGTGACAAAGACGCCGCCCGTGTCTTTCTTCCTCAAGAAGAAAGCCAATCTGACCTCGGGTTCCAAGACCCCGGGCAAGGGCGCATATGCCGGTTCGATCACGAAAGCCCAATGCTACGAGATCGCTGAAATCAAGATGAAGGATCTGAACGCCAATGATCTTGACGCGGCGGTTCGGATGATTGTCGGCTCGGCCCGTTCGGCCGGCATCGAAGTGGTGGAGTAAGAACATGGCTGCCAAACTTGCAAAGCGTGTTGCCGCCACCCGCACCGGTATCGACCCGAAGAAGTTTTACGTCCTTGAGGACGCAATCAAGCTCGTCAAGGAGCGCGCCACAGCCAAGTTCGACGAGACCATTGAGGTCGCGATCGCACTCGGCGTTGACCCTCGCCATGACGACCAGATGGTTCGCGGTGTCTGCGAACTGCCGAACGGCTCCGGCCGGACGGTGCGCGTTGCCGTGTTCGCCCGTGGCGACAAGGCGGAGGCCGCCCGCAAGGCGGGTGCCGATATCGTCGGCGCTGAAGACCTCGCCGAGATCATCCAGTCGGGCAAGATCGAGTTCGACCGCTGCATCGCGACGCCGGACATGATGCCGCTCGTCGGCCGTCTCGGTAAGGTGCTTGGCCCGCGCGGCCTGATGCCGAACCCGAAAGTCGGCACGGTGACGCCGGATGTCGAGGCCGCTGTCGCCTCCGCCAAGGGCGGTGCCGTCGAGTTCCGCGTTGAGAAGGCCGGTATCGTCCATGCCGGTGTCGGCAAGGCAAGCTTCTCGGAAGAACAGCTGCTGGGCAATATCCGGGCGCTCATCGAGGCCGTCCAGAAGGCGAAGCCTGCTGGCGCCAAGGGCACCTATCTCAAGCGCGTCGCCGTCAGCTCCACGATGGGCCCCGGCGTCAAGGTTGAAACGCAGTCGATCACCGTCGGCGCGTAATGAATTTGCCGTCCGGCCCTCATGGCCGTGCGGTGTGAAATTCCGGGTGGCTTCCCTTCGGGGCGGCGCATCCGGGACGGGATGGGTGGGGCGGGTGCGCTGGAGTGATCCGGAGCGCCCCCTTGGCCGTCCTTAAGTGTTTCCGTCATGCCTTTGGCGAGGCGGAAACCCTGTCCGAGACTGCCGGCGTTGAAGCCTTCGGGCCCAGACTTAAACGCATTCGCACGCGAAATCGTGCAAGCGGCCAGCATAGACGGGAGAAAGACGATTTTTGATGGCTGACGCATGTCAGTCCGATGAAATCGGTTGGACCCGGGACAGGCAAGAGCGCTGCCTGGCCACTGCAGGAGTTTTGCCTCTTGCAGATGGACGAGCGGCAAATGCCAACGGCGGTGATGCCTGGACGATCCAGGCACTTATCCGCCCCCAGGCACGCGAGGGGATCGCGTGCGACAGAGAGAGCCAAGTGGATAGAGCTGAAAAGAAGGAGCTCGTGGCGCATCTCAACGGTGTCTTCGGTGAAGCCACTGTTGTCGTCGTCGCCCACTATTCCGGCCTCACCGTTGCCCAGATCACGGATCTGCGCACGCGGATGCTGGATGCGGGAGCCTCGTTCAAGGTAACGAAGAACAGGCTCGCCAAGCTCGCTCTCGAAGGCACCCCGCTGAACGGGATCGTCGATCTGTTCACCGGGCCTACGGCAATCGCCTATTCGAATGATCCGGTCGCAGCCCCCAAGGTTGCGGCGGCGTTCGCCAAGGAAAACGACAAGCTCGTGATTCTCGGCGGCGCTATGGGCGAAACAGTTCTCAACGCCGACGGCATCCGGGCTCTTTCCGCCCTGCCGTCTCTCGATGAACTGAGAGCCAAGCTTGTCGGCATGATCCAGACGCCAGCAACCCGCATCGCGGGTGTTCTGCAGGCGCCTGGTGGACAGCTTGCGCGCGTGTTGAATGCCTATGCCACCAAGAGCGACGCGGCCTGAAGCCGTACGTCATAAACCGATCCAACCGATTAGATAGAGAACCAAAACATGGCTGATCTTGCAAAGATTGTTGATGAACTGTCGAGCCTGACCGTTATCGAGGCTGCCGAGCTTTCCAAGCTCCTTGAAGAGAAGTGGGGCGTTTCCGCCGCCGCTCCTGTCGCCGTTGCCGCTGCTGCCGGTCCGGCTGCCGCTGCTGTGGAAGAGCAGACCGAGTTCACGGTCGTTCTTGCCGCCATTGGCGACAAGAAAATTGAGGTCATCAAGGAAGTTCGCGCGCTGACGGGCCTTGGCCTGAAGGAAGCCAAGGACCTCGTTGAGGCTGCGCCCAAGCCCGTCAAGGAAGGCCTGACCAAGGACGAGGCCGAGAAGGCCAAGGTCGCGCTCGAGAAGGCTGGCGCCAAGGTCGAACTCAAGTAATTTTCGAGTTCTGACGAATATCTGGCGGGACGGTTCGCGAAAGCGGGCCGTCCTGTCGGCCCCTCAACCGGGGGGCGTAAAATCTCAAGGCCATATGGCCTGGCTTCGGACAAATGGTCCGCAAGCCGATGAAAAGCGGTCGCGAGGAATAGACATGACGCAGTCGTTTACTGGTCGCACGCGGGTTCGGAAGTCCTTTGGGCGTATCCCGCAAGTTACCGAGATGCCCAACCTCATCGAGGTGCAGAAGCTTTCCTACGACCAATTTCTTCAGATGCAGGAACCCGCAGGTGGGCGCGGCGATGAAGGCATCCAGGCCGTCTTCAAGTCTGTCTTCCCGATTACCGACTTCTCCGATACGGCGACGCTGGAATTCGTTCGCTATGATTTCGAGAACCCGAAATATGACGTGGAAGAGTGCCAGCAGCGCGGAATGACCTTCGCGGCGCCGCTGAAGGTTACCCTGCGCCTGATCGTGTTCGAGGTTGATGAGGATACCGGCGCCAAGTCCGTCAAGGACATCAAGGAGCAGGATGTCTACATGGGCGATATGCCGCTCATGACGGCGAACGGCACCTTCGTGGTCAACGGTACAGAGCGTGTGATCGTCTCGCAGATGCACCGCAGCCCCGGCGTATTTTTCGACCATGACAAGGGCAAGACCCATTCATCGGGCAAGTTGCTCTTTGCCGCCCGCGTTATTCCCTATCGCGGTTCATGGCTCGATTTTGAATTCGACGCCAAGGATATCGTATTCGTGCGCATCGACCGTCGCCGCAAGCTGCCGGTGACGACGCTGCTCTATGCGCTGGGCATGGACGGCGAGGAAATCCTTAATACTTTCTACAAGCGTGTATCCTATACGCGGGTAAAGAACGGCTGGCGCGCGCCTTTCGAGGCCGAGCGCTATCGTGGCGTGAAGCCTGAGCGTGATCTGATTGACGCCGACACCGGCAAGGTCGTGATCGAGGCCGGCAAGAAGGTGACGCCGCGTCTTGCGCGCAAGCTTGCGGAAGAGGGCCTCAAGGCGCTGCTGGTGCAGGACGAGGATCTGGTCAGCCGTTATCTGGCCGAGGAACTCGTCAATGTGCAGACGGGCGAGATCTATGCCGAAGCCGGTGACGAAATCACCGTGGAGCTGCTTGCCTCGCTTCAGGAAGCAGGCTTCGATGAGATTTCGACGCTGGACATTGACCATGTCAATGTGGGCGCTTTCATGCGCAACACGCTGGCCGTGGACAAGTGCACCAGTCGCGAGCAGGCGCTGATCGATATTTATCGCGTGATGCGCCCTGGTGAGCCGCCGACGCCGGATACGGCAGAAAGCCTGTTCAGCGGCCTGTTCTTCGACAGCGAACGCTATGATCTCTCGGCCGTGGGCCGCGTGAAGATGAACATGCGCCTTGATCTTGATTGCCCCGACACTATCCGCACCCTGCGCAAGGATGACATCATCTCGGTCATCCGTACGTTGGTCGATCTGCGCGACGGCAAGGGCGTGATTGACGACATCGACAATCTTGGTAACCGCCGGGTGCGTTCGGTCGGCGAACTGATGGAAAACCACTACCGGCTCGGGCTGCTCCGCATGGAGCGTGCGATCAAGGAGCGCATGTCGTCGGTCGAAATCGACACCGTCATGCCGCAGGACCTGATCAACGCCAAGCCGGCGGCTGCCGCGGTGCGCGAGTTCTTCGGCTCGTCGCAGCTGTCGCAGTTCATGGACCAGACCA
>JAATFR010000340.1 GCA_015655095.1 Hyphomicrobiales bacterium
ATGAGATCGTCTCCCAGATCCGGGCGACCTTCTGGGTGCTGGGGCCGCTGCTCGCGCGGGTCGGCCACGCCAAGGTTTCGCTGCCTGGCGGCTGCGCCATCGGCGCGCGCCCGGTCGATCTCTACCTCAAGGGGCTTGAGGCGATGGGCGCCGAAATCGAGCTTTCGGAGGGCTATGTCATTGCGTCAGCTCCCAACGGGCTCAAGGGCGCGGTTATCCATTCGCCCATGGTCTCGGTCGGGGCGACCCATGTGCTGCTGATGGCCGCCACGCTGGCCGATGGCGTGACCGTGCTCGAAAATGCGGCGCGCGAGCCTGAAATCGGCGATGTCGCGCGCTGCCTCGTCGCCATGGGCGCGAAAATCGAGGGTATCGGCAGCTCGACGCTGACCATTACCGGCGTGAAGAAGCTCCACGGCGCCGCCCACCGCGTCATTTCCGACCGCATCGAGGCCGGCACCTATGCGATGGCCGCCGCCATGACCGGCGGCAACGTCCTGCTGTCGGGCGCGGAGGCTGACACCTTCGCCTCGGCGCTGGATCTGCTGGAAGAGGCGGGCGTGGGGGTCGAGATCGTCAATGAAGGCGTTCGCATCACCCGCAATGGCCATCGGCTCAAGGCGACCAGCGTGGCGACGGAAGTCTATCCCGGGTTCCCGACTGATCTTCAGGCGCAGTTCATGTCGTTGATGACGCTGGCGGAGGGCGATTCCGAGATCACCGAGACGATTTTCGAAAACCGCTTCATGCATGTGCAGGAACTGGCCCGGTTCGGCGCGGATATTTCGCTCCACGGCGACAAGGCCATGGTGCATGGGGTGGAACGGCTGACGGGAGCCCCCGTCATGGCGAGCGACCTGCGGGCTTCAGCGGCCTTGATCATCGCGGGCCTTGCGTCCTCAGGCGAAACCGTGGTCAACCGGGTCTACCATCTCGACCGCGGCTTTGAGCGCATGGAAGTGAAGCTGAGCGCGTGCGGCGCCGATATCTGGCGTGAAAAGGCGTGAACAGTTCAGGAGTGAAGCGGGTATGACCGGACTACGCCTCCTTGCGGAAGACGCGCAGGATCTGGAGATCATCTCGGCCCATCTTCAGGATGCGGTCGGGCGGATCGGCGATCTCGCCTATCTGCCATCGAGGCGACGGTTTGCCCTGATCGTGAACCGGTTTCGCTGGGAAATCGAAAAAGGCGGACGCCGCCGTGGCCACCAGCGGGTGCGCACCGGGCTTCATTTCGACAATGTGCTCAAGGTTCGCTCGCGAAACATTGCCCACGACCAGCCTGACAGGGTGCTGAACCTGCTCGCCATCCGTTTCGAGGACACGGATGCGCCTTCAGGACGCGTCACACTCGTCTTTGCGGGCGGCGCTGAAATTCTGCTTGAGGTTGAGGCGCTTGATGTCCATCTGAGCGATATTGGCCAGAGCTGGGACACCCCGAATGTACCGGTCCACCCCCCCGAGTAAGGTCCGTTGATTGCCATGGTTTACAAACTTGACGCCCGTACACCCGATTTCGAGGCCCGGTTTACCGAATTGCTGGGCGCCAAGCGCGAGGCTTCCATCGATGTGGATGCCCGGGTTGCGGCGATCGTCGAGGATGTGCGCCTGCGGGGTGATGCGGCGCTGGTCGAATATACCAACAGGTTCGACCGGGTTTCGCTCACGGCGGAAGGGCTGGCCGTGACGGCGGCGGAGATCGACGCGGCGGAGGCGCAGTGCGCGCCAGAGCTGCTGGCGGCGCTCAGGGTCGCGGCGGAGCGGATCGAGCTTTATCACCGCCGTCAGGTGCCGGACGATGTGCGCTTCGCCGACAGCGCGGGGGTGGAACTGGGCTATCGCTGGACGAGCGTGGCGGCGGCCGGGCTTTACGTGCCGGGCGGCACGGCGGCCTATCCCTCATCCGTGCTGATGAACGCCATTCCGGCGCGCGTGGCGGGGGTTGAGCGCATCGTCATGGTGGTGCCCGCGCCCGATGGCATCCTCAATCCGCTGGTGCTGGCGGCAGCGAAGCTTGCCGGCGTGACGGAAATCTACAGGATCGGCGGCGCGCAGGCCGTGGCGGCGCTCGCCTATGGCACGGATACGATCAGGCCGGTGGACAAGATCGTCGGTCCGGGCAACGCCTATGTGGCGTCGGCCAAGCGCATGGTCTTCGGCACGGTCGGCATCGACATGATCGCAGGCCCGTCCGAAATCCTCGTCGTCTCGGATGGGGAGAGCGATCCGGACTGGATCGCGGCTGATCTGCTCTCGCAGGCCGAGCATGACACCTCATCCCAGAGCATTCTGATCACGGATGACGCCGCCTTCGCCGAGGCGGTTGAGCGTGCTGTCGAGAAGCATCTGCAAAGCCTGCCGCGCAGCGAGATCGCCGGGGCGAGCTGGCGCGATTATGGCGCGATCATTCTTGTCGAGGAGCTTGGGGACGCGGTGCCACTGGTCGACCGCGTGGCCCCGGAGCATGTCGAGATCGCGACCGGCGAGCCCGATGTGCTGGCAGCGCGCATCCGCAACGCCGGGGCGATGTTCCTTGGGCGCTATACGCCGGAAGCGGTGGGCGACTATGTGGCGGGTACAACCCATGTCCTGCCCACGGCCCGCACCGCGCGCTTTTCCTCCGGCCTGTCGGTGCTCGATTTCATGAAGCGGACCTCATGGGTGCGCTGCGATGCCGCCTCTCTTGCGGTGATCGGGCAGGCCGCGATCACGCTGGCGCAGGCGGAGGGGCTTGAGGCCCATGCCCGCTCGGTGTCCATTCGGCTTTGAGCCGCCGATCCCTTGAATATGTCCCCCGGGCAGGCGTACTTGAACCGGCGTCCCTCGATTTTATCGCGTGATTGGGATTAGATAGCGTCATGTCAGACCAACCAGCGGCACCCAACGGACCGTCGTCCTATCGAATCATCGACCTCAGACTCGATGAGAAGACGGTTGTGCGGCGCAGCCCCGACGTCGAGCATGAGCGCAAGGTCGCGATCTTCGATCTGCTTGAGGATAACTCCTTCCAGCCGGTGGGAAGCGACGGTGGCCCCTATATTCTTCATCTCGCCATCGAGGAAAACCGTCTCGTTTTCGACATCCATACCGAGGCGGATGAACCCCATGGCAAGGTCATGATCTCGCTGACCCCGTTCCGCCGGATCATCAAGGATTATTTCCTGATCTGCGAAAGCTATTACGACGCCATCAAGACGGCGGCGCCCGCCCAGATCGAGGCCATCGACATGGGGCGGCGCGGCCTCCACAACGAGGGGTCCGGCCTGCTCAAGGAGCGTCTGGCCGGCAAGATCGAGGTTGATTTCAACACATCAAGGCGCTTGTTCACGCTTATCTGTGTTCTGCACATCAAGGGTTGAGTTTGATGGGCCCGATCACGGACAAGTTGCCCTGCGCGGTTCTGTTTGCCTGCACGCTCAACAGCGTGCGCTCGCCGATGGCTGAATATCTGATGCGCGCCCGCTTCGCCCGTCGTGTCCATGTCGCTTCGGTCGGGGCGCGGGCGGGGGAAATCGACCCCTTTGCCGTTACAGTCATGAATGAGATCGGGATCGACATGTCGGGCCATTGCCCCGGGAGCTTCGAGGATTTGGAGGACAGCTCTTTTGATCTGGTCATTTCCCTGACCGAAGAGGCGCATCTTGTGGCAGGCCGGTGGGCAAGCTCAAGCGCGACCGAACTTGAATACTGGCCCATGCCGGACCCGACCGTAAGCACTGGCAGCCGCGAGCAGCGGCTGATGGCGTACAGAGAGGTCCGTGATCTGATCGACCGGCGGATCGTGGCCCGCTTTGGTACATGAAGGCCGGATAGTCAGACCCGGTTCTTCGCGTTATGGTGAGGGAGGGGGATGACAGAGACAGAGGGGAAATCATGCGGACGGTATCAACATTCGGGTTGCTCCTGGCGGCGCTTTTTATGGCGTTTGGCATAGCAACGGCTGGCTGGCTCGTTGGAGCGGGCGTGACCAAGGCACGGCTCGGCGATCGCTATGTGACGGTGAAGGGCCTTGCCGAACGTGACGTGGAAGCGGATCTGGCGCTTTGGCCGATCCGGTTCGTCGCCACCGGAAACGATCTGGCAAGCGTGCAGGCACAGGTACAGCAGAACAGCGATACGATTACGGCCTTCCTCAAGGGGCAGGGCTTCGGCGATGGCGAGATATCAGTCGAAAGCCCGCAGGTGACCGACCTTTATGCCCAAGCCTATCGTTCCGGTCCGGTCGAGAACCGGTTCATCATCTCAGGCCTGGTCATGCTGCGTACCCCCAACGTTGCCGGGGTTGCCAAAGCTAATCGCGAGGCAGCCTCGCTGATCGGACAGGGGGTGGTGCTCTCAAGCGATCAGGGGCCGTCCCGGCCCTCCTATCTGTTCACGAAGATTGCCGAGGTGAAACCCGCCATGATTGAGGAGGCGACCAAACGGGCGCGAGAATCGGCCCAGAAGTTCGCCGAGGAGTCGGGCAGCAGGCTGGCGGGCATCCGTTTCGCCAATCAGGGTCTGTTCGAGATCATGGCCCGCGACAGCGCGCCGGGAGTCAGCGAAAGCGAACAGATTGCAAAGACTGTGCGGGTTGTGACGACAATTGATTATTTTCTGGCTGAATAGAGAGGTTTTGCACAGCTTCGCCAGCTGATGCCCCTTGTTTTTGTCTGAATGGGCCATGATTTTTGCGGGGCGCGCGGAGAGCGTTATGGGGTGTTCAACCCCGGAAAGCCGCCAAAACCGGCATGAACAGGCGGCCCAACCCCGGCTATTGCAAGCTGAGGCCTTGATTTCGCGGCGCAATCTGGCCATGCTCCGCGAAATTTTGGAAGGTAATTGATGGCGAAGGAAGAACCTCTTGAGTTTCCCGCGGTCGTTTCGGAACTGCTCCCGAACGCGACTTTCCGGGTGAAGCTTGAAAACGGTCACGAGATTGTTGCGCACACGGCCGGTAAAATGCGTAAAAACCGGATTCGCGTGCTCGCAGGCGACAAGGTGTTGGTCGCGATGACCCCCTATGACCTGACCAAGGGTCGTATCACCTACCGTTTCAAATAGGTGTTTTCGGCGGGTGCCGAACAGGCCGGTTCGCCCCATTATGGGGGGAGGCGGCCATTGCGCGTTGCTGTCCGGGGGATTGATGTCCGAAAACCGACCCTTGTTCTTGCTTGCGAGCGCCTCCCCGCGAAGGCTCGACCTCCTGCGGCAGATCGGTCTTGTGCCCGACGAGGTGCTGGCTGCCGACCTTGATGAACGCCCCGGCAAAACCGAAGAGCCCCGGCCCCATGCGATGCGCCTTGCCCGGGAAAAAGCGCAGGCGGTAGCCTCCCTTCGGCCCGATGCGCTGGTGCTTGCGGCGGACACGGTGGTGGCCTGCGGACGGCGCATTCTGCCCAAGGCGGAAGATGAGGCGACGGCCAGGGCCTGCCTGGAGCTGCTGGGCGGGCGTTCGCACCGGGTCTATACCGCCATCTGCCTTGTGAAACAGGGCCGCGTGCATGAGCGCCTGTCGGAAACGCGGGTTGTCTTCCGGCGGCTGGAGCGTGCCGATGTGGATGCCTATATTGCGTCGGGGGAATGGCAGGGCAAGGCGGGCGGCTATGCCATACAGGGCCGTGCCGCCACCTTTGTCCGCTTGCTGACGGGTTCCTACTCCGGCGTGGTCGGCCTGCCCCTTTTCGAGACGGCGGCCCTTTTGCGTGGAACCGGTTTCCCGCTCTATCCATTGATTGTGGGTTAGTCTAACATTTCCAATGGTTTGGCAAGGAAATGCCGGTTTCTTCATGGAGGGGCCGGTATCGGATAGCGGGTAACATGACGGAAGAGGTCCTTATCAATGTCGGTCCCGGGGAAACCCGGGTTGCGGTCGTTCAGGATGGCCGCCCGATCGAGGTGGTCCTTGAGCGGACGATGGAGGACGAATTTCAGCAGAAATCCGGCCGCGCCGGGCACTCCATTATCGGGAATATCTTTCTTGGCCGCGTGCAGCGCGTGTTGCCGGGCATGCAGGCGGCCTTTGTTGATGTCGGACTTGAGCGGGCAGGCTTTCTGGGCGCGCGGGAAGCCCGCTGTCTGTGCGAGCTGACCGGGCTCGATGAAGGCGTGCTGCCGCCGATCAGCGCCTGCGTGCGCGAGGGCGAGGCCATTCTGGTGCAGGTCGTCAAGGACCCGATCAGCGACAAGGGCGCGCGCCTTTCCGCCAATGTCACGCTTGCGGGCCGCCTGCTGGTGCTGGTGCCGAATCAGTCCGGTGTGGTGCTCTCGCGCCGGATCGAGGATGAGGCCGAGCGCGAGCGGCTGCTGGAGGTTGTCGGCGAAATGGCCGAGAAACTGGCCGCGATGGGCGTTACCGGGGAACCGGCGGGCTTTATCGTGCGTACAGCGGCCATCGGCACCACGCCTGAGGAGCTTGCAGCCGATGCGCGGTCGCTCGCTTCCGAATGGGCGCGTGTGCGCGAGGTGGAAGGCCGTTCGCGTCCGCCTTCGCTGGTGTTCCATGATCTTGATCCGGTGGCGCGCACCCTGCGCGACCATGTGGGGATGGAAACGGGGCGCGTGCTGATCGATGATGCCGAAGCCTTTGCCGAGGCGCAGCGCTATTGCCGCCAGACCATGCCTCAGCTGATCGAGCGGCTGCATCTGTTCAACGGCCCGGGCGAACTCTTCTCCCTCTATGATGTCGAGGGCCAGATCGAGAACGCGCTCGAGGCGCGGGTCGAACTCGACTCGGGCGGCTGGATCACGATCGAGGCCACCGAGGCGCTGACCGCCATCGATGTCAATTCGGGCAAATACACCGCCTCGACCGGGCTTGAGGACACGAGCGTGCGAATCAACCTTGAGGCGGTCGAGGAGATCATCCATCAGGTCCGCCTGCGCGGCACCGGTGGGCTCATCGTCATCGACTTCATCCATATGAACGATCCGGCCAACAATGAGAAAGTGATCGAGGCGCTGAACCAGGGCTTCGAGCGCGACCGGGTGCCGACCCAGATTTCCGGCATGTCGGAGTTCGGCATCGTCCAGATGACGCGCAAGCGCGTGCGTGAGCCTCTCGATAAGCTTCTCACCGAGGCGGCCTATCCGCGCGGACGGCCCCGGCGCAAGACCTGCGCGACTGTCGCCAATGATCTGCTGCGGCGCGTGGTGCGCGAGGCGCAGCTTTCCCCCGGCCGCCCGATCACGGCGCGCGCAGCGGCCGAAGTGGTGGACTGGCTGGAGCGCGGCAACCCCAATCTGCTGGAGCGGCTGCGTCGCCGGATCGCGGGCCCTGTTACGCTGGTCGCGGGCAGCGGCTATGGCCGGGAGCAACTGGATGTGGGGGCCGTGAATTGAGCGCGGACGAGGACGACCGGGAGAAGGACGAGGGCAGCGCCTACCCTGGCGCTGAAATCATTCCGCTGCGCCGCACTCGGCCCTGCGCCATCTGCGGACTGCCCTCGATCCGCGCTTTCCACCCTTTCTGCTCGCAGCGCTGCGCCGACCTCGACCTGAGCCGCTGGCTGAACGGAAGCTATGTGATTCCCGCGGCCGCGGAGCCTGAAGAGGCTGAATCCACTCAGCTTTTGGATGAGGATGACGAGGCCGACTATTAGCGGGCACGGCTATGGACAGGCCTGCGCCGATCCCCTATAAACCCGCCTCACGCGGCCCCTTTCAAAGACCGCCCGCCCCGCTTCGCGGCGCACGCCCAGGTAGCTCAGTTGGTAGAGCATGCGACTGAAAATCGCAGTGTCGGTGGTTCGATTCCGCCCCTGGGCACCACTTCAAAAATAAGCGATTGAAAACACTTAATCTTTTGCTGAAATTGTCCTATCGGGACTGATTTCACCGGAAAAGTGTGACGCGCGACAAGCCATTGGGGCAGGCTTTGGAAGATTTGGTTTGAGGGCAGCTTAAGCAGAGTTTGATAACGAGTTGTTTGGCGTCTGAACAAACAAATCTCGGTCACGATGGTGTCCTTGACGCGCTTGCAACAGCTCACACCGCACGACCAACCGCGCATGCGGGATTACATTGATTTTTTGCTCTCAACATCGCCCGACAGCGCCGGGCTTCGCATCCGCCGGCAGACGTTAAACGATAGTCCAACGCCATCCCCCACTTTTTGAGGGCTGGCGGACCAACTGACTGGCGCCGTTATTCCGATGACGCTTTAATCATCCTCCGCATTATTATCTAGATCCATAATGTTCTGGATACGGAGACTGTCATGGCCATATTGGAAGATCGGGGAATATTCTGGTGGAATGACGAACCCGTTCCCGAGACGCAATTCGCTCCAGACGCCTCGGTTGGAGGCAAGATCACCATTGAAGATAATGGGCAGATCCGGCTGGAACTGGATGCCATGATGCCGGGTGAACAGAATCCGTTCTCGGTGTTGCGATATTCCAGCAAACCCATTGGGCGCAATATTCATGGCCTTCTCAACGGTGATTCCAGGCATGTCTTGCTGCTTGATGTCATCCATAATGGGGGCACGGTGCAGACGGCCAACGTCTCGCAAGAACGCTATTTGGCGCTGCAATGCCTGGTCAGCCAGGAGACATTCAAGCGGGACAGAAAGACGCCACTTCGTTTTGGCGCCCTGACGGTAGATTTTAAGGGATTCGAGGACTGGTTGTGGCTGCAGGCCATTCAGGTAAATAGAGGACGGACCGTTCTCTCGGCGAGATACAAAAAGGAGAAAGACCGCCACTATAAGGTGCCGTTTGGTAAAATATCGATTGAATATGATCTGTCAGCCCCGTATTTCAGCGTGAGCAAACAGCGCGAACTCAACCTTGTCGAGTCGGCGCGCGTTAAGATCAAGCCTCGTCAGTCCATATTATTGGAGGATTGCAAGACCTACTATCGTCATATTGAAGATTTGCTCATTCTACTGACATCCTCAGATCACAATCTTGGTTGGCCCACGCTGGTGCCAGCAGGCAGTAAACAGCGCGCAGAACTCTATTTCATGCGGCCCCGCTCGGAGGCGAAAGCTCCGGCTGCATATGAATGCTTAATCAGCTTTCCCGAGATTGCGGCGTATTTTGGCGACCTCTTTGCGGCTCTGGTTGAAACGCGCGAGCAATATGGGCCTGGACTTTATCTCTATCTCAGCACCCGGCGTGGGATGAAGATGTTCTTCGAACATCGCTTTGTGAGCCTGATCTGGGGCCTGGAAGCATTCGACAGGCATGGCCGCGGCGAAATGCAAGCTGACAAGGCTCTCAGCGATAAAATCGACCGCATTCTGGCGCAGATCGCAGATAGCAAGGATCGCCGGTGGCTCCGGGGCAGGCTCAAGAACGCCGCTGAACCCAGCTTGGCTGACCGGCTGTTTTCCATCTTTTCCATGTTGCCGTTGCCATTCGATCTCGTCGGGCTTCGGCGCTTCTGTGAGGAATGCCAGGCCCGCCGCAACGACATTTCCCACTTTGGCGGGCTGCGTAAGAGGGAGCTGAAATATGAAGACTTCTTTCGAGATCTGGAAGGAAAATCCGATGCGCTAGCGGGGCTGTACCACCTGCATCTTTTGATGGCGATCGGAGTGAGCAAGGAACTTCTGGATTTTCGCACCAATTGCAGTCGGCCTTTGTTGCGGATTGAAGATGAATTGCGCGCTGTGGGACTCCTGGTGAAGAAAGACACACCAAAGTCTGAGGCGGCCGCCTTGGCATGAACCGCCAGATCCGGGGATAATTCACTCCCGGTTCGATGCAGCCGCCCCTATGGCCAGTTCCGTGTCGCGGACCAGTTCGTCGATGATTTCCCTGACGCTGATCTTGCGGATCTTGGGCGGGAGCAATCCCTGTTCGGCCAGCATCACGATGCCGTGCATCGAGGTCCAGAACTTGAGCGCGAAGCGCCTGCGTGTCAGGTCGTCAAGCGAGGGGTCGACGGCTTCCAGCACCAGATCGAAGCTTGCGTCGGCAGCTGTGTAAAGCTCGCTGCCGACGGGTGCCCGCTGCAGCAGACGCGAGGCATACATCAACCGGTAGAGTTCGACGTGCCGGAGGCCGAAATCCAGATAGGCGTGCGCTATCCGTCCAAGCTTCGATTTCTCAGGCCCATGATCGATCATCTCCCGGAATGCGGCGCTGAAGGTCCGGAACGCCCTGGCCGCCACTGCCGCCAGCAAATCCTCGCGATCCGCGAAGTGCCGGTAAGGGGCGGCTTGGGAGACGCCAAGACTTTTCGCAAGGGCGCTGAAACTGGCGGCTTGCGGCCCGCTGCGCTCGACTGCGCCCATGGCGGCTTCGATCAGCGCCTCGCGCAGGCCGCCATGATGATAGGCGTTCGGGGCCTTTCGGGCAGGGGAATCGGTCATGTGAGACCCTATAACATTCGTCTTGACGGAAAAGAGCGGGGCATGGAATGTAACAATATAAAACATTAGTCTGCAACGCCAAAAAGCACCGCACGCGAGTTGGGTTTCCGACTCAAGGCGCGGTCAAGGGCGAACGCGGGAAAGAGAGCAGGGGGGGATGTCGCATGAGCCGGATTTTTGGCGCGATCAGTCAGAACGGATATGTGGTGCGCGACATCCGCGCCGCCATGGACCACTGGGTCAATGTGCTGGGCGTCGGCCCATGGTTCTATGTCGAGCGGGTCAGGACGGATTATTTTCGGTATCGTGGCGAAGACTCTCCGCTTGAGATGAGCATTGCGCTGGCGAATTCCGGCGACCTCCAGATCGAGCTGATAGAGCAACGGAACGATGCCCCGTCCCTCTACAGGGAGTTCCTCGATGCCGGCCGCGAAGGCCTTCAGCATGTGGCTTACTGGACGAAAGAGTATCAGGCCCTTTATGACCGGGCGCTCTCCCTTGGCTACAAGGTGGGGCATGAAGGCCAGATCGGCGGTGAGCAGGGTCGCTTTGCCTATTTCGACACCGGGCTGCGCCCCGGCACCGTGGTCGAGATTTCCGATATCAGCGGGAATAAGGGAAAACTTTTCGAGCATATCAGACAGGCGGCGCGCGGCTGGGACGGCACCGAGCCGATCCGCACGGTTGGATAATGTGCGGCGCAGTCCATCCCGGCGAATATCTACCCACAGGAAATGAACATGAATGACCTTGCAGAACGCCGCCTCAAGACGGTGCTGGATCATATGGCGCTGGAATGCGTGTGCGACTGGGATGCCGTCATTGCCACTTTCGAGCACCCCCGTTATGAGATGTATGGCCCGGGAACGGTGATTGATGGCGAGACGGCGGTGCGCGGCTATTTTGCGGCGTCGCGCACGCCTTTTCCCGATCAGGCGAACGAGATCATCGACATCGCGCATGGCGGGAATACGGTGCTCGTCGAGTTCTGGCTGACGGGAACGCATCTGGGCCCGCTGAAGCTTCCCGGCCGGGTGGTCGAACCGACCGGGAAATCATTCCGTGTCAGAATGACGGCGACGTTCGAGTTTCCCGATGGCGGAGACAGAATCATCTGCGAGCGGCCCTATTTCGATCAGGGTGCGGTTTTGAGAGAGCTGGAGCTCGCGTAAGCAGGAAGCAAAGACGGATTATTTCTGCAAAAGCATCTTTGCGTGCGCGTCATTTAGGTGAGGTCAGGTCCGGGGATAAGATTTCAGTCTGACTTGTTCAGCAGGCATTGCGGAAAATCATAAGCATGTCACCGCTCCGTCTGAACGAGGCGGCGACATGCTTGTGAGGCATGATCAGTAGATCACGACCGAGCGGATCGACTCGCCGCGGGTCATCAGGTCGAAGCCTTCGTTGATGCGTTCAAGCGGCAGGGTATGGGTGATCAGATCATCGATATTGATCTTGCCCTCCATGTACCAGTCGACAATGCGCGGCACATCGGTGCGGCCCCGTGCGCCGCCGAAGGCTGAACCCTTCCAGACGCGGCCGGTGACGAGCTGGAACGGGCGGGTGGAAATTTCCTGGCCCGCGGCTGCAACGCCGATGATGATGCTCTGGCCCCAGGCCTTGTGGGCGCGTTCCCGCGCCTGGCGCATCAGCACGGGATTGCCGATACATTCAAAGGAATAGTCCGCACCGCCCCTGGTCAGTTCGACGAGATGGCCGACGACGTCGCCCTTGATCTCGCTTGGGTTGACAAAATGGGTCATGCCGAACTTGCGGGCAAGCGCCTCGCGCGCCGGGTTGATGTCGACGCCGACGATCATGTCGGCGCCTGCCATCTTCGCGCCCTGCACGACATTGAGGCCGATGCCGCCGAGGCCGAAA
>JAATFR010000301.1 GCA_015655095.1 Hyphomicrobiales bacterium
GAGCGATGAGGTGGCGAATCTCCGGCGCAAGCTGCAAAGCCATTACTCCTTCGATTCCATCGTGGCCCAGAGTCCTGCCATGAGTCAGGCCGTCCGCCTTGCCCGTGAGTTCGCCCACCAAAAGGAGCCCATTCTTCTCCTTGGAGAGCCCGGCGCAGGCAAATATGCGATGGCGCGCACTCTCCAGAAAGCCAGCCAACATGCGGGCTGCGAATTTCTCGCCTTTTCAAGCAGGGGGCCTCAGGCCGCAGCGCTGCATCATCTGCTGACAGCGCGTCCTGACGACCACAAAAGCTGCGATCATGTGCTTTGTACCGAGGACGTCGTGCTTTTTATTGAGGATATTGCCGAACTGCCGCTCCATCTCCAGAATCTGCTGGCCCGTAAAATCAATGAACTCAGGTCACGCCCGCTCCTGGAGGGCGCAGGACATTTGTGGCTCATCGGCGCGACCAGCCATGACTTGCCCCGGATTACCGGCGAGAAAAGCTTTTGCCCGGATATGCTTGGTCTTTTTGAAAACCGACATATCGAAATTCCGGCTCTGCGCGAACGCAAGGAAGACATTGCCGAAATCGCCGCCCAGTTTCTACGCGAACATGCAGCCCGTGTCGGCAAGCCTATCTCTTCCATCACACCGGAATCTCTCAGCCTGATTCAGAAATATGAATGGCCTGGAAATATCCGCCAGTTGAACAAGCTGATCGGCCAGGCCGTGGAAAACTGCCGGGGAAACCGCATTTCCTCGGCTGACTTCCCTGCCCTGGGCAATGGAACAAAGGAAAGCCATTCTGCAACGCTGCGCGAGGCGCCGCCTGAGAACGCGATCCTGCTCCACCGCAGCACACCCGATGTCCCGGTCATTGACGATGTCGGCAATATGCGCCCGCTCGACGAGATCGAGGCGGAAATCATACGCCTCGCCATCTCCCGTTACCGGGGCCATATGAGCGAAGTCGCCCGCCGCCTCGGCATCGGCCGCTCGACGCTCTACCGCAAGGTCCGCGACATGGGGCTCGAAGTCCGGGCCCCCGGAGCATAATCTCGGCGCGCGGACAAAGCCTTTACAGAGACCAGACAAAGAAAGGGTGGTCCATGGACCACCCTTTTCTCGATGATTCTTGCTCATGCAATGCCGGGCAACCCCTAGACCATGCCGAGCGCACTCAGATAGACCTCCAGAATCGCCTCCTGCTCCTGACGTTCAGCCTTGTCCTGTTTACGGATGCGAACGATCTGCCGGAGAATCTTGGTGTCATAGCCGTTGCCCTTGGCCTCGGCATAAACTTCTTTGATATCGTTGGCGATTGCCGCCATTTCCTCTTCCAGACGCTCGATCCGCTCGATGACCGACCGCAACTGGTCTGCCGCAATACCGCCGGGAAGGTTTGCGCCGCTACCATCTGCCATGAAATTGCTCCCGGTAAAATGAGAACCCGCCCGTCCGATCACCCGGCCCAAGCGAAAGACGAGACACTAGAGGCCAGCACGGCGGGGGACAACATCGCCGGGGCAAATAATTGTGGATATCAGCCGTGAGGCTTTTTCTGCGCTGCCTCTAAAACGGCGAGTTGTGCCGAGGTGGCTTCGCGCTGATGCGCCTTCTTCCAGTCAGCAAAGGGCTCGCCGTAGATAATCTCGCGCGCGCTATCCCTGTCCATCGCGACATGCCGTTCTTCCGCTGCCTCGCGATACCAGTCGGCAAGGCAATTGCGGCAGAAGCCGCCATGAATCATCAAGTCAATGTTCTGCACGTCGGTCCGGGTCCGCAAATGCGCCACCAGACTTCGGAAGGCGGCAGCTTCCAGTTCCGTGCGGATCACCGGATCGGTATCGGGGTTGGTCATGGCTCTCTCCTCTGCGTCATTTCAGAGATATGGGGGCGGAAGGGTCGGCAAGCGAGCCGAAATGTCTGATTTCCCGCACTCCGGGCTGCGACGCCAGTTCCTGGAATATCGGCGCGAGAAGAGCTGCCCAGGCTTTCTGCCCCTCCTCGTTCATGATCAGATCCTGCCGGATTTCGACCAGCACATGGGCGATACCCCGCAGGGTGCCATGCTTGAACAGGCAATCACCGTAAAGCGCACCTTCATAGGGCTCATTATCCCCGACAGTCATGCCGGGCTCCTCGCGCAGGCGCTCGATCAGCGGCCTCGCGATCCGGTCGTCCTTGTCCCATAATATCCCCGTCTTCCAGGGCCGGGGACGACCTCGCCATGAAGGCGTAAAGCTGTGCATGGCAAGAATGACCGGTACCGTGCCTGCCGCCAGCGCCCGGTCGATCAGCCCGCCCAGGGCCGCATGATAGGGCCGAAACACCCTCTCGATCCGGGCCTCGAATTCAGCCTTGTCATTATCGGCATCGACATGGCGGTTTGCCGGGATAATGGCGCC
>JAATFR010000113.1 GCA_015655095.1 Hyphomicrobiales bacterium
CCAGCGTGCCGGACGAGATCACAGAAAAAACCTGGGCGCGCATCCTCAGCCCCTCTTTCCATGAGGAAGGCGGGGGCTTCATCGGCCTTGTCGCGCTGGACAGCCATGGCAGGCCGGTCGGCATCGTCCATGCCCTGCTCCATCTGAGCACATGGTCGATAGCGCCCGTCTGCTACATCGAGGATCTGTTCGTACGCCCCGACGTGCGGGGCGGCGGTGCGGGCCGGGCGCTGCTCGAGGCCATTGCCGACATGGGCCGGGAGCAGGGCTGGGGCGGCTGCTACTGGAAAACGGCGGACGACAATTATCCCGGCCGCACCCTCTACGACAAGATCGCCCGGCGCACTACATGGATCGTATACGAGAAGGATTTGTGACCTCCTCCGCCGCGACGGCGTGAGCAGGACATACCCGAAAGGAAGAGACCCATGAAATTTGCCAGCAAACTTGCCGGAACGGGAATTGCCGCCCTGATGCTCACGGTCGCAACGGCTCCAGCCTTCGCGCTTGCCACCATTTCCGGCGTCGATCAGGGCCCACTCTATACGCCCCAGTCGATTTCGGCGGGCGGCTTCCGCACACAGGTGTTCGGCGGCCCCACCGCCAACGCCACGGCGGAGGAAGCCGTCGCGCCTCTGACCGCCCCCGGCAATTTCGGCAACCGGCCACTCAAACCCATCGATCCTGCCCAGCGCTCAGGCGGCCGGATCGTGCTCATTTTCAACGGAGCCTCCACCCCGTCCGAAATCGCCTGCACCGACCCCTCCAGCCTCGGCGGCAAGAGCGCGGACGGCCCCCTCCATGTCATTGCCGTTTATTGCCTCGGTGACCGCTGGCTTGCCCGTGGCGCCCTGAGCGGGGTGGAGATAACCGGCCCGCAGGACCCGGCCTATGCTAGCGCCATGGGCAATCTGTTCGCCGCCATGCTGCCGATGCGCTCCCCCGACATGCCGAATGGCAGCAACGGGCAGTAATCCTTCTCTTTTGTTGTCAGCCCACCCTCACACCAGGGTTGTCTGACAGCAGAACCTCGGCCAAACTGCCCACAAATAACGAATAATATTCGTATAAGGGGAAAATATGGCCGACCTGCTTGCGACGTCCGCCCGGTTTATCGATGAAAATGTTTATGAAGGGGCCGGACTGATCAATCGCCCGACCACCGAGCTTTCCGAGGTGGGCGACGGCATAGCCCTGATCGAGGCGTTTTCCCATGTCATCAGTTTTAGGACCGGCGACGGGCTGGTGCTGTTCGACACGAGCCTTGAAGCCTTCGCGGGCGGGGTCATCAAATCGCTGCGCCGCTGGAGCGATGAGCCGGTCAGCAATATCTGTTACACCCACGGCCATGTGGACCATGTCGGCGGCACCAACGCCTTCATATGCGAAACCTGCGCGGCAGGCGGCAAGCGCCCCCGGATCATCGGGCATGAAAACGTGTTGCCGCGCTTCAACCGCTATGAACTGACCAACGGCTATAATTTCATTATCAACGCCCGCCAGTTCGCTCCGGCACAGGAGCTTTCCCTCAATGAAAAAGGAGACGGGAGTCCGAAAAAACGCCGCTTCGGCCCGGACCCCTTTGTGCAGCCCGATACAGTGTTCCGCGAGGAAATGCAGTTCCGGGCAGGCGACACGCGTTTTGAACTGCGTCATGCCCTTGGCGAAACCGACGATCATCTCTGGGCATGGATACCAGAGCACAAGGCGATCTGCTCGGGCGACTTCGTGACCTGGGTTTTCCCCAATGCAGGCAACCCGCAGAAGGTTCAGCGCTACCCGCTCGAATGGGCACGCGCGCTCCGCGACATGGCCGCCCTTGAGCCGGAGCTGCTGCTGCCGGCCCATGGCCTGCCCATCGCGGGCAAGGAGCGCATCCGCACCGTGCTCGACACCATCGCCAGCGCGCTCGAATTCATCGTGAAGGAGTGTCTGGAGCGCATGAATGTCGGCGCGCGCCTCGACGACCTCATCCATGGCGTGAAGCTACCCACCGCATACCTCGACAAGCCCTATCTCAAGCCCGTCTATGATGAACCGGAATTCATCATCCACAATGTCTGGCGGCTCTATGGCGGCTGGTATGACGGCAATCCGGCCCGGCTGAAACCGGCCAGCGACGCCGCGCTGGCGGGCGAACTCGCCATGCTCGCGGGCGGAGCCCTGGCGCTTGCAACCCGGGCGCAAACACTGTCGGAAACGGGCGATCTGCGCCTTGCCTGCCATCTGGCTGAACTCGCCGCCCAGGCGGAACCGGAAAACCGCGAGGTGCACGCCATCCGCGCCACCGTCTTCGGCCTTCGACGCAAAACCGAAGCCTCGCTGATGGCCAAGGGCATCTATGGTTTTGCCGAGCGAGAATCCGGGCTCAAGTCCGGTAAAAACGCCCGCTGAGAATCCGTCAGCAGACAAAAAAGCCCGCCGCGCGAGAGGGAAGGCGCAGCGGGCAACGACCAGATGAAGACAGGCTGCATTGTCCGGGAGGGAAGCTTCTGCGGCCGGGTCCACCGGGTGGGAACAATTCTGATATGGGCATGACAAAATGAGTGACAAGTGCCCACAATAAATGTTTGTGCGGATTATTCCAGCCGCTACAATCCGACACAGGACCCGGCCAGTTCTGACCTATATCAGAAATGAATAAATCAATTAATCATAGGTAGAAAAAGCCATCGCAGATACGCTGCGATGGCTCAGGTACCAAGGCGCCCAACCGAACTTACGCAATCATGTCCAGCACACGCCTGAACTTGTCAAAGATTTCGCCGATCTGCGCCTGTGAAACAATCAGGGGCGGCGAAAACGCAATTGTATCACCCGACACGCGCACCATCATGTTCTCATCATGGAAGGCCCGGCGCATCGCGTCAAACCCTCGTTTGCCGGGCAATCCCTCGACAGGGGCCAGATCCATCGCGGCAACAAGACCCATGGTGCGGATATCCAGCACAAGCGGATGGTCCTTGAGCGCATGGGCGGCGTCCCCGATCACCGGCTCCAGAGCAAGGCTGCGCTCGAACAGTCCCTCATCGCGATAGAGATCAAGCGTGGCAAGCGCCGCGGCTGCCGCCAGCGGGTGGCCGGAATAGGTGTAGCCATGGAACAGGTCGATGACATGCTCCGCACCCGTCTGAAACTTGTCGTAGATAAACTTGCGCACCATCACGCCGCCCATCGGCACCGTACCGCTGGTGATGCCTTTGGCGAAGGACAGAAGATCGGGAATGACGCCGAAACGCTCCGAGGCTGTCGCATAGCCAAGACGACCAAAACCGGTGATGACCTCATCGAAAATCAGCAGGATGCCGTGCTTGTCGCACAGCTCGCGCAGGCGCTTGAGATAGCCGACCGGCGGCAGCAGCGCGCCCGTCGATCCCGACATCGGCTCGACGATGACAGCAGCGATGGTGGAAGCGTCATGCAGATCGACAAGACGCTGCAATTCATCAGCCAGATGGCCGCCCCACTCGGGCTCACCACGGGCATAAGCCTGCTTTGCGCGGTCATAGGTATGCGGCAGATGATCGACGCCCGCCAGCAGCGGGCCATAGAACTTGCGATTGGCGACCATGCCGCCGACCGAGATGCCGCCGAACCCGACCCCGTGATAGCCGCGCTCGCGCCCGATGAAACGGGTGCGGCTGCCTTCGCCGTTCGCCCGGTGATAGGCGAGCGCCATCTTGAGCGCCGTATCGTCAGCCTCCGAGCCGGAATTACAGAAGAAGGCGTAGTCGAGATCTCCCGGCATCAGGTCACGCAGCCGGTTCGAGAGTTCGAACACCTTGGGGTGGGCAAACTGGAACGTCGGCGCGAAATCGAGTTCCGCCGCCTGCTCCTGAATGGCCTTCACGATGGTCTCGCGGCAATGGCCCGCATTCGAGCACCACAGGCCCGCCGTGGCGTCCAGCACCGCCGTACCATCCGGCTTGTAATAATGCATGTCCCTGGCGCGGGAAACGAGGCGCGGCTCGCGCTTGAACTGCCGGTTCGGGGTGAACGGCAGCCAGAAGGATTCCAGATCATTGGGCGCGACCGCCAGCTTGGTTTCAGACACGTGATCGCCACTCATGGGAACCCCCGGATACAGGTTGGAAAAGGAAAAATCTCACAGGAAACTAGACGATAAAACGGCCACGCAGCAATGAGCGCAAGGGATAATAGAAAGTGACAGCCCAAAGGCGTTCAATATAATAGACGAATGAATACAGAAATCCGACAGGCTCACGGACGTGACGCCACCTCCCTTCCCGGAGAACAGCCGCTCGACATCGGCGAAAGGCTGAGAGCCTTGCGCCGCATGCACGGGCTTTCCCAGCGCGAGCTTGCAAAAAGGGCCGGCGTGACCAATGGCACCATCTCGCTCATCGAGCAGAACAGGATCAGCCCATCGGTCGGCTCACTCAAGAAAGTGCTCGACGGCTTTCCCATTTCCATCTCGGATTTCCTGACCCTCGACCTCCAGCCGCGTTCGCGGGTGTTCTATCAGGTCAAGGATCTCAAGGTGATTGAGAGCGGCCCGATCAACTTCAAGCTGGTCGGCACCGACGCCAAGGGCCGCGCCATCCAGATGATGCATGAGCGCTACAAGCCCGGCGCGGATACGGGCGAGGAGATGCTCTCCCATGCGGGCGAGGAATGCGGCGTGGTGGTGGCCGGCGTGGTGGAACTGACCGTGGGCGGCGAGATTCGCAACCTGACCTCGGGCGAAGCCTATTATTTCGACAGCCGCCTTCCCCACCGGTTCCGCAACCCCGGCACCATTGACGCGGTGATCGTTTCGGCCTGCACGCCGGTAAGTTTCTGAACCCCTTGCCCACGCCCGCCAGTTCCCCCCATATCGCTGCAAACTGCTCCAAGCCGCCCCAAGGAAAACTGATGCCAAGCTGGTCTAAAATTATCAAGCGCATTGAAGAACGCGACACGGAAAAGGCCCCGCCCCATGTCGTGGCGCTCAATCTTTACGAGGGCCAACTCAAGATCATCTCGCCCGGCCATATCCAGTTCATCTGGCCGGTGGACCGGCAATACCTCAATCCCGCCGCCGTGTTCGGTGGTTATCTTGCCACGCTCGCCGACCAGACCTGCTCGTTCGCCCTGATGAGCGACCTCGAAGACAGCCAGAATTTCACGACCTCCGATCTCCAGATGCATTTCTTCCGCCCCGTGACGAAAGGCATTCTCACCTGCGAGGGAAAAGTCCTGAACAAAAGCCGCAACCAAGCCTATGTGGAAGCAAGTTTTCTGCTGGACGACGGCAAGCTGGCGCTGAAAGCCCGCGCCATCGAAAAGATCATGGCGGCGTGACCCCTCCGGCCATCCCCGATATGTAATACAATTTAACTGTTTTGAAATATGGCTGCGGGAGACTGGGTGAAATATCCCTGCCCTGCACCCTCTCACTTTTCCTTTAGATAGCGCGGGACTCATTCTTCCGAAAGGACCGGACATGACCCCTCCTGTTGCTCCATCGGCAAGCCAGCTCCATCTTGCAAGACAACCCGCAGAGCCCAACCGGAACACGATTCTGCATCGCTCTATTGCCGTGTTCAGGCAATGTCTCCGCCCGTCCACCTCCGCTCATCCGGATGATCCATACCAACCGGCGCCCTCCCGGCCAACGATATCCGGCCCGGTTGCCCACGGACCGACCGGTCCCATCTCCCAAATACAGTCAGCAAAAATCCCAAGCGCCTTATTTCGTTCCACTACAAGCAAACGAGAATTTGCAGGAGCGGCGGCAGGATGCCTCAAAAACCAGTCCAGTCCCCGGGATCCTGCATACCAGGGACGACAAATTGGAAAGTCCTGAAAAGCTGCAATCCTTTGCCACTCAATTTGCTGAAAAATGGACGGCGTCAGCCCAGACAAGACTGAAGCGCGCCAAAACCCCCGTCAATGTCTCCGGCCCGCAGAGCGGGAACCTGCCCGGGCAGACGGCTACCGCCACGCCCTGCGTGTGGCTCTATGTCGAGGGGGAAGCAATCCTTGATCCGGCAAACCCATCCACCCCTACCCACCCAGAAACTCAAAAAACTGGGAACCCAAGCGACTCCGGGGACCACGCAAAAGCCAAGCAAGCTGAAAAGCTTGCAAAAGCGCTTGTACAACTTTGCGATCGGTCCGGGATCCCCGTGAACGAGGAGACCATGAGCAACATATTTGCGCTCCCGGATCTGGGCGTATCGCGCCATGTTTCCGAGTCCATGCAGCAGGCAAAGGTGTCCGAGTATGACATCGAAATCCAGAGCCCGACCAACCGCGTGGCGTTTGATTTTTCCCCAGGCCGCCAACCGGGACACCTCGCTGTGACCGTCAATCACGAGGGGCCTGTCGGCGTGATCTTTCCGGCCCAGATCGCGGGGTCGGAACGCGCAAATTCCTATCATGCCTTCGAGGTGAAGGCCGAGTTCTACCCGGGGGATATCAGTAACCTTCAGGTCACATCGCTGGAATACTTCACCCGAATTCCCGATACGGGAAAGTTTACCGAAGCCCTGCTCGAAGCGAAGGAATACGAGGCACAGAAGATGCTGGCCGAGCTTGAATCCTGAGGAGGAAAGGTCATCAGGCCGAGCGGCCCCGCCCCTCTATAGGCCAGATCGCGACAAGACAGTCACCCTCGACGACATGGTAGAAGTCATAGAGGTTGACTGTCGGGTCGCAATGCGGCGCGAACGCGGTCAATACCGCGCCAGGCGCAAGGTTTCCGCCATCCGGCAGCGCGATGCCGCCCTGCTCGTCGCCAAAGAAGAAATAGGCCGCCCCTTCCGGCGCGCCTGCATGCAGAAGAGGCGCTTCCGCATCGGTCGAGAAGGCCTTGAAGCCCGCGTCCGTGGTGGCGAGCCCCGGCGTGTTGGATGAAATCACCGTCATCTGAACGAACAGCGACGTCTCGAATGGAAAGTCCGCGGCATTGCCAAGCTTCACATCATTATATTGCTTGTCCATGAAGATATAGGAGCCAGCCTGCAGCTCGGTCAGCACGCGGGCGTCAGGGTCTATATTGAAGCTGCCCGTGCCACCGCCGGTGATGATATCCACAGGGAGGCCCGCCGCCGAGAAGGCGTCGCGTGTTTCGCCCAGTATGGCCATGGCCTTGAGCGAGGCCTCCTGGCGCGCTTCAAATTCCTTTATGTGCTGGACCTGACCGGCATAGCACTGGATGCCACGGAGTCTCAGCGAGGGCGCTTCGTGGAGCTGCCGGCCAAGGGCCAGCGCATCAGCGCCCGGGGCAATGCCGGTGCGGTGAAGCCCCGGATCAAGGTCGACGAGCATCTTGAGCGCATGGCCTGCCTTCGCCGCCGCCTCAGCCAACGCCGCGCCATTTTGCGGATTATCGACGACGACATGAAGATCGGGGATCAGGGCGTTGAGCGTCATCAGGCGCTCAATGGCAAGCGGCGTTACCACCGGCGATGTGATCAGGATATTCCCGATACCGCCTGCCGCCATCGCCTCCGCCTCGCCAAGCTTGGCGCAGCAGATGCCTACGGCTCCCGCCTCGATCTGGGCTTTGGCGACCTCGACAGACTTATGGGTTTTGGCGTGCGGGCGCAGCGCCAGCCCCTGCCGGCGACAATGATCCGCCATGGTGGCGATGTTCCGGCGAAAAGACGGGAGATCGATCACCAGCGCGGGCGTCATCAACTGGCGCCGGGAATCGGGCTTGCCCACCAGCATCCGGTTGACAGCATCGCGCATCATCACTTCTCCCATTTCCCATTTGGCAGGTTTCTTTTCTTTGGCGTAGGCGACACCGGCTGACCGGTCAAGGCAAGTCAGCAAGCGCGCTTGAGTATGCACGATAAAAGAGCGTACAATTTTCTTAAAAGCAGGCTCAATAAGGACGAACGGCTGACCGTTCGCGCACCCCATGGAAACGATCCAGAGCACCACAAGCAGCAAACCAGCTGCCAGAACAGGTGGCGACAAGAGGGAACTGATCCTCGATGCCGCGCTTGAGCTTTTCCGCGTCCGCGGGTTTCGCCGCACCTCGATGGAAGACATCGCCGAGGCAGCCGAAATCGCCAAGGGCACGCTCTATCTCTATTTCCGCAGCAAGGAAGAGTTGTTCGCCGCCCTGAGCCAAAGGCTTGGCGAGCGGATACTTGAGGCCATGGATCAGGCGAAGATCGCCACAGCCAGCGCTGATCTGGAGGAGCGGCTGGTCGCCCTCTTCAATGCCAAGCTCGGCTTCGCGCATCACTTGCTCAATTCAAGCCCGCACGCGATCGAACTCATTGGTTCCAACCAGCGCATCTGCGAAGGCAGGCTTGGCACTCTGGATGAACGCTTCCGTGACGATGTCGCCGAGTTGCTGACCGAAGCCTCGGGACAGGGCCAGATTTCGGCGAAAGCCGCCGGCCAGTCGCTTGTCACCGCTGGAGATGTCATCAGCACCGCAGTTCATGGCGCCATGAGCAAGGTGGCGGATGAATCTGAGTTCTACAAGAGCATTCGTGAAATTATCCATCTGATGGTTCGCGGTCTTCGGCCCTGACCCCGGCTGTTGACGCCGTATTCGGCAAAAAGCCGATGACGCGTGGCTGCGAAGATGAATGTCAGCCCATCCCCCCGATGTTACATTTAAATCGCGTATATCTTTGGGCCAGATTTCCATCCCTGCCTTGACTCATGCCGTGGGCCTGCCTATCTACCGGCAAGCGTTTGGCGCTCTCAGGCAGAGAGTGCCAGAATTCAACAAACCGGAAAAATGGCCCTCCGCACCTGCGGCTGGCGCTGCTTTTACCGGTGGCTGATCAGGAGAACGAAGAATGACGCAACAGTTTCGCCCTTTGCACGACCGGGTGCTCGTGCGCCGGGTAGAGGAAGAAACCAAGACGGCTGGTGGAATCATCATTCCCGACACCGCCCAGGAAAAGCCCTCCAAGGGTGAAATCATTGCCGTCGGCGCGGGCACCCGCACCGAGGATGGCAAGATTCTTCCCCTCGACGTGAAGGCCGGCGATCACATTCTGTTCGGCAAATGGTCCGGCACGGAAGTGAAGATCGATGGTACCGAGTACATCATCATGAAGGAATCGGACATTCTCGGCATTATCACTGCTCCTAAGAAGAAGTAAGGCACGCGGACCCAACCGGTCGCGGGCCTTTTTTGTTGGCCGGGCTTATGCCCGGGCGGACAAGCCCTCCGACCAGCGGTTCCTCTGAACGCGCTTCCTGCTGGATTTCCAAGGAAGCTCACGAGATTCGAAGGGATTTAATCCATGGCTAAAGAAGTAAAATTCGGTCGCAGCGCCCGCGAGAAAATGATCCGCGGCGTCGACATTCTGGGCGATGCAGTGAAGGTGACCCTTGGGCCGAAGGGCCGCAACGTGGTCATCGAAAAGTCGTTCGGTTCGCCCCGTATCACCAAGGACGGCGTCACCGTCGCCAAGGAAATCGAACTGGAAGACAAGTTCGAGAACATGGGCGCGCAGATGGTGCGCGAAGTCGCCTCCAAGACCAATGACA
>JAATFR010000347.1 GCA_015655095.1 Hyphomicrobiales bacterium
GTCAACCCGACCCAGTTCGCTCCGAATGAAGATTTCAGCGCCTATCCCCGTATCGAAGACGCAGATGCCGAAAGGCTGACCGGCCACGCCGATCTTATCTTTGCGCCGTCTGCGGATGAAATGTACCCTCAGGGCTTCTCTACGACTGTTACTGTGTCGGGCGTCTCCTCGCCACTTGAAGGCAGTTTCCGGCCAACCCATTTCGCGGGGGTCGCCACGGTGGTTTCAAAACTGCTGTTGCAGACCCTGCCGGATGTCGCCGTCTTCGGCGAAAAGGATTACCAGCAATTGATGGTGATCCGGCGCATGGTCGCCGATCTCAATATTCCGGTCGCCATCGTCCCCGGCCCGACCCTGCGCGAAAGCGATGGCCTCGCGCTTTCATCCCGCAACGCCTATCTCACGCTGGAACAGCGCGCGGTCGCCGCAAAGCTTAATGTCATTCTGCGAGAATCAGCCCTTCGCGCAGCGCAGGGCGAGGATGTTGCGACCGTCACGGCTGAAGGCGAGCGCCGGATCATCGAGACCGGATTCGACAGCGTTGATTATCTCGCCATCTGCGACGCCAGCTCACTCACGCCCATCACCAGCGGTAAGGCGGACTCTCCCGCCCGCATCCTTGTCGCCGCCAAAATAGGACGTACCCGGCTCATCGACAATATGCCGGTATAAGGGTTTATTCAGCCGGATTTGGCTTGCCCGGCAGCATCTCCAGGACCGCCTTTGCCGCCCGCCGGCTCGGGGCTTCGCCACCGACGCCCATGATCCGGCGCAGATCCTCAAGATCGGCAAGCGCCTGGGCACGTTCAGGCGTCGGCCCGAGAAGGGGTTTCAGCGCGGCCGTGAGATTTTCGGCCGTGCACAAATATTGCAGGAATTCCTTCACGGAGGGGCGGTCGAGAATGAGATTGACCAGCACCACCGACGGCACCTTCAGCATCCGACCCACAAGAGGCCCGACAATGCCGTCGATGCGGTAGCCGATCACCATCGGCACACCCGCAAGCCCCAGTTCCAGCGAAACCGTGCCGGAAGCCGCCAGCGCCGCCGTCGAAGCGGCAAAAGCCCCGCGCTTTTCCATTTCATCGGAAACAATATCAACAGGGACGGCCCAGCGAGCCACCTCCGCCGCCACCAGTTCATGAACATGAGGCACGGTCGGCAGCACGAAGCGCAGGTCCGGCATATGCGCATGAAGCGCCGCCACCACCTCGCCGAATATCCCGATCAGGCGCTTCACCTCATTGAACCTGCTGCCGGGCAGCAGCGCCAGCACGGGCGCATCGGCAGGGATGCCATGGGCGTGACGGAAGGCGACGCCGCTTTCCGGCGTCGGAATCCGTTCGATTGCGGGGTGCCCGACATAGATGCAGTCAAGCCCCGCCTGTGCCTTGAAAAAATCCGGCTCGAACGGCAGCAGCGCCAGCACGCGTTTCAGATACTTCGCCATTGCTTTCGCGCGCCCCCGCCGCCAGGCCCAGACACTGGGCGAGACATAGTTGGCGATCGGAATCTGCGGGGCTCGCTTCGCCACCCGCTTTGCAACGGTGTGGGTGAAATCCGGGCTGTCGATAATGACCATGACATCGGGCTTTGTCGCGACAGCATGGTTCGCCGTCTCGCGCATCCGGCGCAGGATCAGCGGCAGGCGGGGGATGACCTCGCGCGGCCCCATCACCGCAATGTCGGTCATGGGAAATATGGAATCGAGACCCTGGGCGACCATCTTTACGCCGCCGACGCCGGAAAAGCGCACCGCGCCCCCGGTCACCTCCTTCAGTGCCGCCATCAGCGCGGCTCCCAGCGCATCGCCGGACGTTTCGCCAGCCACCAGCATGATATGGGGAACCGGCACCGTCATCAGCGCAGCATGGCCTCCACCGTTTCGCGCGAAAGGCCTGTGACGAAAAGGCCCAGCGCATTGGCCCGGCGCGCCAGAGCCTCGGCATCTCCGACAAGCGCGCCGCCCGCCTCCACCGCGATTCCAGCAAGGCCTGCTGCGGCCGCCCGCTCCACCGTCTGCACGCCGATGGCAGGCAGATCGATGCGCCGTTCCTGCCCGGGCTTTGGCAGCTTCACCAGTACCCCGGCAGGTTTCTCCTTCGTGCCGCGCAGTCGAGGATCAAGATTACCGACCCGGTCGAGCATCATGTCCGTGCCCTCGATCGCCTCCACCGCCAGCACCACGCCCCGGCAGGCGACAGCGCCCTGCCCTATGTCAAGGATGCCGATGGCATGGGCCGCCCGCACGGCGACGCGTATGTCGCACTCATGACCGGCATCGGGCGCTTTGCGGGTAAGCACCCCTTCCGGCGCCAGCAGATCGCGCGCCACGTCATGGGGCGCGATGACCGTGAGGCCGTGTTCCTTTTCAAGCAGTTCGACGACACCCCGCAGCAGGCCATCATCTCCCTGCGCCAGCAGCCGGACAAAGCGCGGCAGCAATTTGAAACCGACCGCGTCGGGCACGATCTTGCTCAGATCCGGCCGCTTGACGGGCCCGACCAGCGTAACCTCGGTGCACTTCGCAGCCTTGAGCAGGGAAAGAGTTTTGCCGATAGCGCCGATCCGCGCCCAGCCATGGGGATAGGCGGCGATGCCATTATCCGCATTGCCCTCAAGGCCGACGATGAAAACCGCGCGCCCCGTCGCCAGGGCCGCCTCCGCCACCGCCATGGGCAGTGGGCCACCGCCTGCGATGATCCCGAGTGTCCCGATGTGGTGTCCTGTTTCCATGAGACCGCCGCCCGTCAGGCCGCGCGCTCCTGCCTTGGCATACAGAGCGCGCGATCCTTCTCGCTGCGGATGAAGTCGATGATCTCCATCACCTCGTCCACACCGGCGAAATCACTGGCTGCAATCTCCACCCGTTCGCGGAACGTGCCTTCTCCTGCGAAAATCTGCTCATAGGCCGCGCGCATGGCCGTGATCTGCTCACGCTCGAAACCACGCCGTTTCATGCCGACGAAATTGAGCCCAGCCAGATGCGCCCGGTTGCCGATCACCAGTCCATAAGGGATCACGTCGTTCTCGACACCGCTCATGCCGCCGACAAAAGCATAGGCCCCGATCCGGGCGAACTGGTGCACGGCTGCAGCCCCACCCAGAATGGCGTAATCCCCCACCTGGCA
>JAATFR010000425.1 GCA_015655095.1 Hyphomicrobiales bacterium
CAGCTTTCCAACCTGAATGGCGCGGCGCTCGCCGCTTCCTATGGCGCATTGTCGGCCGACCACCTCGAATATACCGACGAAGAAGGCGCGGCTGCGATGGCGAAGGCCGGAACCGTGGCCGTGCTTTTGCCCGGCGCCACCTATTTCATCCGCGAAACCCGTATGCCTCCGGTCGCGGCCTTCCGCGCCGCGGGCACGAAAATGGCGCTCGCCACCGACAATAATCCCGGCACCTCGCCGCTCACTTCGCTGCTGCTGACCATGAACATGGGCGCGACCCTGTTCCGCATGACGGTGGACGAATGCATCGCCGGTGTCACGCGCGAGGCGGCGCGCGCACTGGGCCTTCTCGACCGCACCGGAACCATCGAAACCGGCAAGGACGCCGACCTCGCCATCTGGGACGTCGAACGTCCCGCCGAACTCGTCTACCGCATCGGCTTCAACCCGCTCTGGAAGCGGGTTTTCAAAGGCCAACTGTAACCCTTCTCCCCGATGGAGCCACTCATGACCATCATCTTCAAGCCGGGCGCTGTAGCGCTCAAAACCCTTGCAACCATCTATCACGAAGGGCTGCCCGCACGCATTGATCCATCCTTCCATGCGGGCGTTGAAAAAGCTGCCGCCCGCATTGCCGAAATCGCCGCTGGCGATGCGCCCGTCTATGGCATCAATACCGGTTTTGGCAAACTCGCCTCCATCCGCATCGCGCCTGCCGACGTCGCCACGCTGCAACGCAACCTGATTCTGTCGCATTGCTGCGGCGTGGGAGCGCCACTGCCCGAGAACATCGTGCGGCTCATCATGTCGCTCAAGCTCATCTCGCTCGGACGCGGCGCATCCGGCGTGCGCCTTGAAGTGGTGCAGCTCATCGAGGCCATGCTGGAAAAAGGCGTCATCCCTGTCATCCCGGAAAAAGGTTCGGTCGGCGCATCGGGCGATCTGGCGCCTCTTGCTCATATGACCGCAGCCATGATTGGCGAAGGTGAAGCCTTTTATGCAGGCGAACGTCTGCCCGGCGCAAAAGCGCTGGAAAAAGCGGGGCTGAAGCCGGTTGTGCTCGCCGCCAAGGAAGGGCTTGCTCTCATCAACGGCACACAGACCTCGACTGCACTCGCATTGGCCGGTCTTTTCAAAGCGCATCGCACGCTTCAGGCAGCGCTCGTCACCGGCGCGCTTTCAACCGATGCCGCTATGGGGTCGACCGCCCCCTTTCATCCCGACATCCACACGCTACGCGGACACAAGGGCCAGATTGATGTCGGGTACGCCCTGCGCATGTTGCTGCAAGACTCCGTCATCCGCGATAGCCATCTTGAAGGCGACCAGCGCGTGCAGGACCCTTATTGCATCCGCTGCCAGCCGCAGGTGGACGGCGCCTGCCTCGACATTCTGCGTCAAGCAGCACGGACGCTTGAAATCGAAGCCAATGCCGTGACCGACAATCCGTTGGTCCTCTCCGACGACGCCGTCATTTCGGGCGGCAATTTTCATGCCGAACCCGTGGCCTTCGCCGCCGACCAGATCGCGCTCGCCATCTGTGAAATCGGCGCGATTGCCCAGCGCCGTATCGCGCTTCTGGTCGATCCTGCGCTTTCCTTCGGCCTTCCGGCCTTCCTTGCAAAAAAGCCGGGGCTGAATTCCGGGTTGATGATTGCGGAAGTCACCTCCGCAGCACTGATGAGCGAAAACAAGCAGATGGCGCATCCGGCATCGGTTGATTCAACACCAACCTCCGCCAATCAGGAAGACCATGTATCCATGGCCTGCCATGGTGCGCGTCGCCTGTTGCAAATGACCGAGAACCTCAATGCAATCATCGGCATCGAAGCCCTGACCGGCGCGCTCGGCATCGAGCTACGTGCGCCGCTTCAAACCAGCCCGGAACTGACGAAGGCCATCGCCGTCCTGCGCGCCGAAGTACCGACACTCGAAGTGGATCGCTATATGGCCGATGACCTTGCTGCCGCCAGCCGCATCATCGCCGATGGCTCCCTTGTCGGCGTTGTTTCTCCCGCAATCCTGCCTGCACTGGAAGCATGATATGTCTGTCTTTGAAGTCAAACAGAGTAATTCGCCGGTCATTCTCGGCCCGCCGCATACCGGAACTGACGTACCCGAAGATATATGGGCGCGGCTCAACGACAATGGCCGCATCCTCGCCGATACGGACTGGCACATCCATAAGCTCTATGACGGGCTTTTGGACAATATCACAACCGTCCGCGCCACGTTCCATCGCTATTGCCTCGACGCCAATCGCGATCCTTCCGGCACGAGTCTTTATCCGGGGCAGAACACCACCGGCCTCATTCCCGAATATGATTTCGACGGAAAGCCGATCTGGAAAGATGGCCAAGCGCCCACGCAAGCCGACATTATGGACCGGCTCGCCCGCTTCCACACGCCTTATCATGTCGCGCTTTCAGCCGAGATCGAGCGCGTGAAAGCAATCCATGGCGTAGCGATCCTCTATGATTGCCATTCCATCCGCTCAGAAATTCCCTTTCTCTTTGAAGGCACGCTGCCGGATTTCAACATCGGCACAGATGGCGGCAAGACCTGCGATCCGCGGATCGAGGCCATTCTGGTCGATGTGACCGCTAAGGCTCAAGGCTACACATCCATTCTGAACGGCCGCTTTACCGGCGGCTGGACGACGCGCCATTACGCCAGGCCACAGACAGGCATCCACACCATCCAGATGGAACTCGCCCAATCCACACATCTTGGCAGCGAGACGCCACCCTTCGCCTATGACGAAGCCAAGGCTGAAAAGCTGCGTATCCATCTCAAAACTATTCTTGAGCGGCTCGAAAGCATTGCCGCTGAACTGAAATCCTGAGGAGAACATCATGTCCAATCCCCGTCATAACGAGCGCGAAGTCCGTAGCCCTCGCGGCAATGAGCTGAATGCGAAAAGCTGGCTGACGGAAGCCCCGCTCAGGATGTTGATGAACAATCTTGACCCGGACGTGGCCGAGCGCCCGCATGAACTGGTCGTCTATGGCGGCATTGGCCGCGCGGCGCGTACATGGGACGATTTCGACCGTATCGTCGCGACACTCAAGACGCTCAACGAAGACGAAACGCTTCTGATTCAGTCCGGCAAGCCGGTCGGCGTGTTCCGCACCCACAAGGACGCGCCGCGTGTGCTGATCGCCAATTCCAACCTCGTGCCGCACTGGGCGACATGGGACCATTTCAACGAACTGGATAAGAAAGGTCTCGCCATGTATGGCCAGATGACCCCCGGTTCGTGGATATATATCGGCGCGCAGGGCATCGTGCAGGGTACCTACGAAACTTTTGTTGAAGCCGGACGCCAGCATTATGGCGGCAATCTCAAGGGCCGGTGGGTGTTGACCGGCGGGCTCGGCGGCATGGGCGGCGCGCAGCCGCTGGCGGCGGTGATGGCCGGCGC
>JAATFR010000076.1 GCA_015655095.1 Hyphomicrobiales bacterium
CTATGCGACCGGCAAGCGCAAGAACGCTATCGCCCGCGTCTGGATCAAGCCGGGCGCCGGCAAGATCACCGTCAATGGCCGCGAGCTTGATCGTTACTTCGCCCGTCCCGTGCTCCGCATGATCCTCAACCAGCCGCTCGTCACGGCCCAGCGAGTCGACCAGTTCGACATCGTTTGCACCGTTGTCGGTGGCGGTCTGTCGGGTCAGGCAGGCGCTGTCCGTCACGGCATCGCGCGCGCGCTCACCTTCTATGAGCCGGGCCTTCGTCCCGTGCTCAAGCATGGCGGCTTTCTCACTCGCGACAGCCGCGTGGTGGAGCGCAAGAAGTACGGCAAGGCCAAGGCCCGCCGCAGCTTCCAGTTCTCGAAGCGCTGATACGCTTCCAGGCTTTCTGGAAAGGGCGCTTCGGGTTTCCGGAGCGCCCTTTTTATTTGTCTGGCATGATGGTTTGAGAGAATAACCGAGGTAACGAGATGAGCATCCGGGTTTTCATCGACGGCGAGGCAGGCACCACCGGTCTTCAGATCCGCGCGCGGCTGGAAGCGCGCGGCGATATTTCGCTCATCCGCCTCGAAGGCGAACGGCGCAAGGACAGGGACGCCCGGCGCGAGGCGCTCAACAGCGCCGACGCCGTGATCCTGTGCCTGCCCGATGATGCGGCCCGGGAGGCTGTATCCCTCATCACCAATGAGAATGTGCGGGTGATCGACGCCTCGACCGCTTATCGCACCGCGACCGGCTGGGTCTATGGCTTTGCGGAAATGACGCCGGGGCAGCGCGCCGAGATCGCCAGGGCGAAGCGGGTGTCCAATCCAGGGTGCTATCCCACGGGCTTTATCGGCCTCGTCCGCCCACTGATCGATGCGGGACTCCTGCCGAAAGAATGGCCCGTCACCGTCAATGCCATATCCGGCTATTCCGGTGGCGGCAAGGCGATGGTGAGCGAATTCGAGAATGAGAGTGCGGAGAACTACTGCACGACGCCTTATCGTATCTATGCCATGGGGCTGGAGCACAAGCATGTCGATGAGATGCGCATCCATGGAGGGCTTGATCATCGCCCGCTGTTCGCGCCGAGCGTTGGCCGCTACTACAAGGGCATGATTGTCGAAGTGCCGTTGCAGCTCTGGGCGCTGCCAGGCGCGCCGAGCCCGCATGATCTGCGCATGGCGCTGGTTCACGCCTACAAGGACCAGCATTTCATCGAGGTCGCGGATTATGAAGAGACGATGCAGACAAAGCTGCTCGATCCGGAAGGGCTGAATGACACCAACCGTATGAAGCTTTTTGTTTTTGGCAATGAAACAAGAGGCCAGGCAAGGCTGGTGGCGTTGCTTGACAATCTGGGCAAGGGGGCATCCGGCGCGGCCGTCCAGAACCTCAATATCATGCTGGGACTGGACGAGCGGCTCGGTCTTTAGGGCGAGAAATCAAAATTCGAGCATCATGATGCCCGTCAGGACGACGAGCGCCGCGAACACGGCGCGCCAGCCAAGGCCTTCTTTCAGGATCAGCCCTGAAATGAGGGCGGCAAAGACAACGCTGGTTTCGCGCAAGGTCGCAACCGGCCCCATGGGGGAGATGCTCATGGCCCAGATGATGATCCAGTAGGCGCCGATGGAGAGAACGCCGCCGAGCGCGCCGGTCAACATGGTGCGGGACGGCCGCAGAAGCGACGCTGCCGGACGCCGCCAGAGGGCCACGACCCAGAATAGAACGCCATCGAGCCCCAGCAGCCAGATCGCATAGATGTTGGGCCCCTGTTCCATGCGCCCGCCCAATCCGTCGTTCAGCGTATAGCTGGCGATGAACAGTGAAGTGGTCATGGCGTAAAAGACGCCGCGATGATTGAATTTTTCCCCGCGGCGAGGAATGGCAAGGCTCAGAATCCCGGCAAGAATGATGGCGATGCCAAGCGTGGCGTGTGCTGAAAGCTCTTCACCGAGAAATATAAAGCTGACGATGGTGACGATGGCGGGTGCGAGGCCACGGGCAAGGGGATAGACCTGTCCCAGTGCCCCATGGCTGTAGGATTTGACCAGAAACAGCTTGTAGCCGAGATGGACGATCAGCGAGAGGCCAATAATCTTCCACATGGCAAGCGAGGGGAAGGGCGTGAAAAAGAGCAGGGGTGCTATTGCCAGTGTGCCGCCACCGGTCACATAGGCCATGGTTGAAAACCGGTCCGCGCCGCTTTTTACCAGAGCGTTCCAGACGGCATGGAGCAGGGCCGCCAAAAGCACAAGAAGGGTCACTGAGAGGGACACGCAAGACACCGCGCTGAGCAACAGGTTTCGAGGCTGACAGACGTTACGCCTGCCTGTGCGGATGGACCAGAACCATTGACGCAACACCTCTGGCGAAAATGCCTTTATCCGCCAGCAGCCTTATCTGTCAGTCTTCCGACTTGATCTTCACATAGCTGCCCGGTGCGTCCTCGATGACCTTGAGGCCCCTGTCTCCCGGAATCCGGGCGCTCACCTTGCCGCCGGATTTGGGTTTGATCCATGTGAACCAGTCGCCCCACCATGAGCCGGGACGTTCGACCGCGCCCTTGACCCAGTCCTCGATCTTTTCTGGCAGTTCGTCATTCGTCCAGTGCTGGTATTTTTTCGCCGACGGCGGGTTGATCACACCGGCAATATGGCCGGAGCCCGCCATCATGAAGCGGATCGGGCCGCTGAAGAGTTTCGTCGATTTGTAGACGGAGCGATAGGGCGCGATGTGGTCCTCGCGGCTGGACTGGAGATAGACCGGCACCTCGACCTTGTGCAGGTCGAGGCGAATGCCGCCGAGCTTCATGCGGCCCTCGGCGAGATTATTCTTCAGGTAGCATTCGCGCAGATAGAAAGCGTGCATCCGTGCGGGCATCCTTGTCGCGTCCGCATTCCAGTAAAGCAGGTCGAACGCCATTGGCTCGCGGCCGAGCAGATAATTGTTCACGACATAGGACCAGACGAGGTCGTTTGAGCGCAGCATGTTGAAAGTGCTTGCCATGGCCGAACCCTGGAGAAGGCCGCCGGTGCTTTCCATCTGGTGTTCGACGGCCGAGATCTGGTCCTCATCGATAAAGACCTTGAGTTCGCCCGCTTCCGTAAAGTCGGCCTGTGCGGCAAAGAATGTCGCGGATTTGATCCGGTCGTCGCCGGTTGCAGCCATATGGGCAAGGGTGGCCGACAAAAGCGTGCCGCCGATGCAATAGCCGATGGCGTTGACTTCCTTCATGCCGGTCGCCTTCTCGACGGCATTGAGCGCGGCATAGACGCCTTCGAGCATATAGTCCTCGAAGGTCTTCATCGCAAGGCGTGCGTCCGGGTTGACCCAGCTCACGACAAAGACGGTCAGCCCCTGTTCGAGGCACAAGCGGATGAAGGATTTCTGCGGCCCGAGATCGAGGATGTAATATTTATTGATCCAGGGCGGAAAAATGAGC
>JAATFR010000415.1 GCA_015655095.1 Hyphomicrobiales bacterium
AGTACTGGCTGGGTGAAACCTATTATGTGCAGGGCAATTACAAGTTGGGGGCGGACGCATACCTCAAGGGCTACACCACCTATTCCAAGAGCACCAAGGCGCAAGACTGCCTGCTGCAACTCGGGAGGACACTCGTCGTGGTGACACAGACCAAGTCAGCCTGCGCCACCTTCGGCGAACTCGGCAAGCGCTTCCCCAAGGCCTCGCAGGCCATCGTCCAGCGGGCGAAGGTCGAGCGACAGAAAGCGGGCTGCTAGGGCCTGCCGTGGCGCAAGAGGGCGCATCCCCTGACGTGATTGCGCCGCTTGAATTCGACAGCGCGATCACCCGGCTTGATCCAGGCTCGCGCCTCGCCGTCGCCGTCTCCGGCGGCCCCGATTCTCTGGCTCTGCTGTTGTTGACGGCTGAATGGGCAAAGGGCGCCGGGCGGGATATCGCCGTTCTCACCGTCGATCACCAGCTTCGCCCCGAAGCGGCCGACGAGGCGCGCTTTGTGGGCACGATCGCCGGTAGGCTGGGTGTGCCTCACCACACCCTCGTCTGGGACGGGGACAAGTCCGTGCCCGGCATTTCAGCCGCCGCCCGCGAGGCCCGCTACAGCCTCCTGCTCGACTGGTGCAGAGCCCATGACCATGGTGATCTGCTGGTCGGGCACCATCTGGACGACCAGGCTGAAACCTTTCTCATGCGGCTGGCGCGGGGCAGCGGTGTCGACGGGCTTGCCGCCATGGTGCCGGTGCGGGAACGGGGGGGCGTCAGGATATTGCGGCCATTGCTCGATTTCCCCCGCACACGGCTGGCGCGGACGGTTCAAGAGGCAGGAATCGAGCCGGTGGATGATCCGAGCAACCGCGATGAGCATTATGAGCGCGTCCGGGTCCGGGGCCTGTTCGGCCAGCTTGGCATCGAGGCTTCCGATCTTGCCGCGACAGCGAGGCGCATGGCGCGCGCGCGCGCGGCGCTGGAGCGGCAGACCCGGGAATTTCTCGATCATTACAGCACCCTGCGGCCCGAGGGCGTGGCTTTCCTTGATGTGCCGGCCCTTGCCCGAATACCCGAGGAAATCGGCCTGCGCGCGCTATCCACGCTGGTCCGTACGGTTTCGGGCGCGCGTTATCCCGGCCGCCTCGATTCGCTCGAACGGTTTTATGACATGACCATTCATGGGTATCCGGGCCCGGGGGCCACGCTCGGGGGCTGCCAGATCGCGCCGCGCGGCGCGGACGGCATCGCGCTCTGGCGCGAACCGGCGGCGGCGCTGGCTGCGCCAGACCTGATCCTGCCTGCGTCCGGGGCGACGGGCCTCTGGGATGGCCGGTTTGAGATGGTTCTCACAGAGGCAGACAATGAATCGCAGGAGGAGCCTCTGGTGGTGTCAGCCCTGGGCGAGGAGGGGCTTGCCGATATGCGGGCGCTGGGCGTGGTCATTCCCGAGAACGGGTTGCCCCGGATGGCGCTGCGCTCATTGCCGGCCCTGCGCCGGGGGCAACTTATCCTCGCTGTGCCAACCTTGGGCTATGCTGAGGGCGATATTGTCGCAGATGCGCGTTTTATCGGGCTTAAATACCGCCCGGTGTGAGGCCTGACAGTCCAAAGCCACTGGTAATCCTTTGTTTGGGCACTATCTTTCCTCTAATATCGCAAGCAGATGAGGCGCGCGCCTCAACGTAGCGCCCGTTTCTGGAAGGTTCGTATTTTGTCGAATTTTAAGAATTTTGCCCTGTGGGTGATCATAGCGCTGCTTCTGGTCGCGTTGTTCAACCTGTTTCAGCGGCCTGGTCAGACCACGTCGTCATCCGAGGTCAGCTTCTCGACCTTCCTCCAGCAGGTGGATGCGGGCAATGTCCGGGACGTGACCATTTCGGGCAATACCATTACCGGGCATAACACCGACAATAATGCGTTCTCGACCTACGCGCCCTCCGATCCCAATCTGGTGAGCCGTCTTTATGGCAAGGGCGTGGCGATCAATGCCAAGCCGACGGATGACGGTTCGCCCTCGCTGCTGGGCATTCTGGTTTCCTGGTTTCCGATGCTGCTGCTGATCGCCGTCTGGGTGTTCTTCATGCGCCAGATGCAGGGCGGCGGCGGCAAGGCCATGGGCTTTGGCAAATCCAAGGCCAAGCTGCTGACCGAGCGCCATGGCCGGGTCATGTTCGAGGACGTGGCGGGCATTGACGAGGCGAAGGACGACCTGACCGAAATCGTGGAATTCCTGCGCGATCCCGGCAAGTTTCAGCGGCTGGGCGGTCGCATTCCCAAGGGCGTGCTGCTCGTCGGCCCTCCCG
>JAATFR010000068.1 GCA_015655095.1 Hyphomicrobiales bacterium
GCACGGTATCTTCCAAGGCTATTATTTCTTCCACTTCGCGGGTCTCGACCGCAACCTGCGCGATCAGTTCAAGGGGCATCCTTCCTACGAATACACGGCGCAGTTCTGCCACATCTATGATCAGGCAGCGTTCGATCCCAATTATGAGAGCATGCCGCTCGAAGCCTTCGAGCCGATGGTTCAGCGAATTTTCGAACGCCCGAAACGCTCGATCTACATGGCGAACGAGGCGGCCTGATCCCTATCGGCCCGGCTCGACCCTTGCCCGCTCGACAATGCCTCTGAGGTCCACGCCGACAGGCAGTGTTCCATAGAGATCGCCGTGCCCGCTCCCGAACCTTGAGGCGCAATAGGCGCCCGACACAAAAGCCGGCGCGTGGGCGATCAAAATCGAGGCGGCGGCGATTTTCGCCAGATCCTCCACCACCTGCCGCGAGCGTCCTTCGAGCGTGCCGAAATCATCAAAGCCCTCGCGTAGGCGGTCGAGCGCTTTGTCATAATGGGCATTCTCGCCCCGGACGGCCCCGAACTCCGCGAACAATATCTCAAGCGCCTCGGGTTCGCGCCCGAGCGCGCGCAACACGTCGAGGCACATCACATTGCCCGAGCCTTCCCAGATCGCGTTCACCGGCATCTCGCGATAAATCCGTCCGGCGACCCCTTCCTCGACATAGCCATTGCCGCCCAGACATTCCATCGCCTCATAGGCGAGATTGGGCGCGCGCTTGCAGACCCAGTATTTGGCGACCGGCGTCATGATCCGGCGGAACGCCGCTTCCGTTGCGCTCGTGCCCGCCCGGTCGAACGCGCGCGCCACCCGGAACGACAGGACAGCAGCGGCTTCCGCCTCAAGCGCGAGATCGGCCAGCACATTGGTCATCAAAGGCTGGTCGATCAGATGCTTCTGGAACACGCTGCGATAGGCGCAATGATGGATCGCCTGCGACACCGCCTGCCGCATCATCCCGGCGGAGGCAACCGCGCAATCGAGACGCGTATAAGTCGCCATCTCGATGATGTTGCGCACGCCGCGCCCCTCTTCCCCGATCAGCCAGGCCGACGCCGCCTGAAACTCCACCTCGGACGAAGCATTGGAACGGTTGCCGACTTTTTCCTTCAGCCTCTGGATGGCGATGGCGTTCACCTCGCCGTCCGGGGTGAAGCGCGGCAGCAGAAAGCAGGAAAGCCCGCCGGGAGCCTGCGCCAGCACCAGAAAGGCATCGCACATGGGCGCGGAGAAAAACCATTTATGCCCGGTAATGCGATATTCCCGACCCGGTCCGCCGCCATCGACCGGCACCGCCTTGCTGGTGTTCGCGCGCACGTCCGTGCCACCCTGCTTTTCGGTCATGCCCATGCCGAAGGTCACGCCGGTCTTCTCATGGGCGGGCAGAAACCGCTTGTCATAGTGCCGGGAAAGAATGCGTGGCAGCCATTGGGCCGCCAGATCCGGCTGGAACAGCAGGGCGGGCACCGCCGCATTGGTCATGGTGATCGGGCAACCATGGCCCGCCTCCACCTGCGTCATCATATAGGTGCCTGCAAGGCGCGAGACGATGGCCCCGGGCCGGGGGTCCCCCCCATCGCGCAGATGCTCCCACGGTGAGCTGTGAAGCCCCTGCTCCACCGACAGCGCCATCAACTGATGATAGGCGGGATGAAACTCCACCTGATCGAGCCGGTGGCCAAATCTGTCGAAGCTTTTCAGCACCGGCAGGTAGCTGTTCGCCTGCCGCCCCAGATCGATCATCTCGGCCGTGCCGATTTTCGCACCGAAGGCCGCAAGCGAGGGTTTCGCCTTTCCGCCGCCTTCGCGCTCAACCGTCTCCACCAGCGCCTGGTCGGCGCTGAACCAGTTCACCTCCTCCAGTGGCGGAGGCTGGTTGAAGACCTCATGAGTCGCGAATGGATAGGTCATGGCCGGTGTCTCCTCCAGATAGCCCGTCTGAACAGGTCTCTCTACACATTATAGAAGGGAAAGCGTGCCGGCCCCATACCTCATAACCATACTTGTCCGCTGCACTTGCCCGTTGCCCGGGCCCGTCCTATACATCGCAGCGATGATGACAGATGCCCATAGCACCGCCCCCTTCTTCCCGCATCGGCATTTGCTGGGAATCGAAGGGCTTTCCGCCCCCGACATCGCCGGACTCCTTAACCTTTCCGACCGCTATGTGGAGCAGAACCGGCAGATCGACAAAAAGAACGCGGTCCTTCGCGGGCGCACCCAGATCAACCTGTTCTTCGAGGCCTCCACCCGCACCCAGAGTTCCTTCGAGCTTGCGGGAA
>JAATFR010000036.1 GCA_015655095.1 Hyphomicrobiales bacterium
CGCCCTTTTCGTGCTGTCGATCCTTTCGATCATTATCTGGACTATCACCGACCAGATCGTGAAACGACTGATCTTCTGGTTACCCGAAGCCAAGCGGGGTTGACCTCAGCCCGCCCTTTCATCTTTAACCACCTCATCCGCCTCTGAGAGGAATCCATGATGACACGCCGCCTTTTTGCCACGCTCTTCGCGGGTCTGCTGTTCAGCCTTACCATGGCCACGCCTGCCCGTGCCGCAGACAAGCTGACGGTGCTGCTCGACTGGTTCGTCAACCCCGATCACGCCCCCCTGTTCGTTGCGGATTATATCGGCGCCTACAAGGCCGAGGGGCTGGAAGTAAACCTCGTTCCCCCTGCGAACCCGGACCTGCCGCCGCGCCTTCTGGCTGCGAAAAAGGCGGACCTTGCCATCGGCTATCAGTCACAACTCTATCTGCTGACCGATCAGGGCCTGCCGCTTATGCGCGTCGGCACACTCATCGATACGCCGCTAAACACGGTCATGGCGATTGAAGGCAACGGCATCACAAAGCTTGCGGATTTCAAGGGCAAGAAGATCGGTTATTCCGTCGGCGGCGTGGAGGAAGTGATGATTGCATCCATACTCGCCTCCGTCGGGGTCAGCGTGTCCGACGTCACCCTGATCAATGTCAATTTCCAGCTTGTCAGCGCCCTGATGTCGAAACAGGTCGATGGCGTGGTCGGCGCCTATCGAACCTTCGAGGCGAACGAGTTGAAGGAACATGGCTACAAGGCCTTGATGTTCTACCCCGAAGAGCATGGCATCCCGGACTATGACGAACTCATCATTCTCGCCAACAGGGACAATGCGCACGATCCGCGCATCCCCCGTTTTCTCGCCGCGCTGCGCAAGGCGACGACCTATCTGATCAACCATCCCGAAGAATGCTGGCAGATGTTCATCAAAGCCCACCCGGACCTCGACAACAACGTCAACAAGACCGCGTGGTTCGAGACGATCTCACGCTTCGCCAAGAACCCCGCCTATCTGGACCGGCCTCGCTACGAGGCTTATGCAAAATTCATGTATGACGGCAAGTTGATCCGGAAAATCCCTGCCTTGAGCAGCTATGCCATCGACGGCAGCGGAGCCAGCCAATGACAGACACCATTCTGGATAATGTGAAAAAGGGATTTTTCGGGCGCTTGCGGAATGCCGTGGGACATGACTGGACAAACTATGTCAGCCATCCCTTCGTACAGGGACTTGGACGGGGCGATCTGCCGGAAGCGGCCTTCCGGTATTATCTCGAGCAGGATTATCTGTTCCTCATCCAGTTCGCCCGCGCCTATGCGCTTGCGGCCTATAAAAGCGAAGCGCTCGACGACATGCGTCAGGCGGCGGCCAGCATGATGTCGATCATCAACCATGAAATGCAGCTTCACGTTGATTACTGCAGAGACTGGGGCCTGACGGAAGCCGGCATGGCGGCCCTGCCCGAAGCGATGGAGACTGTCGCCTACACTCGCTATGTGATCGATGTCGGCATGCGCGGCGACCTCCTTGATCTGGAGGTAGCGCTGGCGCCTTGTATCGTCGGCTATGCGGAGATAGCAGACCGGCTCATGGCTGCCCCCTCCACCCGGCTCGACGGCAATCCCTACAGGGCATGGCTCGACAATTATGCCTGCGCCAGCTACGAGGCGCTTGCCATCACCACCATCGACAAGATCAATATCATGGCGGAGAGACGGGGCGGAGAGGCGCGTTTCGCGTCCCTTGCGCGCACATTTTCGACCGCCACGCGCCTTGAAGGCGCTTTCTGGCAGATGGGGCTCGACGCGACGCGCCGATAAGGCCGTTCAGCGCTTCTTTGAGGACTTTCCAGCAGGTTTTTGCTCGCTGTCCGGCGCGCCCGCTGTCGTTTCGCTGGAGATGAAGGAAATGGGATCGCTGGTGGGGAAAGAATCGTTGATGGCCTGATCCAGTTCCGTTTCCTGCTTCTTGCGTTCGGCGGGAGTCGGAACCGCCTGTTTGGCCTTCGTCATGATCTCCTCCGGTGAATGCCTGAAAACGGCAGACACCAGAATAACACATGAGCAACGATCCGGTTGCACCGCCTCTCAGGCCGCGCCGGGCACATGATGGTGGAAGACGCAGGCGAGCTTGTTTCCGTCAGGATCGCGGACATAGGCGACATAGAAGCTCGGCCCATAAAGTTCCCGTGTGCCGGGCTTGCCCTCACTGGCGCCACCATGAGCAAGGGCCGCGGCATGGAAAGCATCCACCTGCGCCTCATTGGCGGCCCTGAGCGCGATCATGGTGCCATTGCCGGGCGTCGGCGCCGCGCCGTTGAAGGGAGGACAGATCCAGAAGCTGACGCCGCCATCATAGTCGGGACCCCAGCCAGCCCAGCCCTCGCCATCGGATGTTTCCCGCGAGCGGGAATAACCCAGCGTGGCAAAAACAGCATCATAGAACACGACCGCGCGGGCAAAGTCGGAAACGCCTGTCGTGGTGTAGAGAAGCAGCGAACTGGAAGACATGAAAACTCCTGAATGGAAAGGTCAGGGAGACTGGAGCGGGTGAAGGGAATCGAACCCTCGTCGTCTGCTTGGGAAGCAGTTGCTCTGCCATTGAGCTACACCCGCAACGCGTTCGCTTTTACCATGAACCCGCCCGGACGCCATAGGGTCTGTTCACTTAAAAAACAACCAGATCAGCGGCAGCGCGATGGCGGTCAGGATGGCGTTAAGGGTCATGGCAACGCCTGAAAAGGTGCCTGCCACGAAAGAAACCTGAAACGCCCGCGCCGTGCCCATGCCGTGCGCGGCTGTCCCCATCGCAAAGCCGCGCGCCCGGGGGTCCCTGATCCCCAGCGCATTGAAGACCGCGCTGCCGCAGACGGCCCCGATGCCGCCGGTCAGGATCACCAGAGCAGCGGCAAGCGCCGGAATCCCGCCGATCTC
>JAATFR010000360.1 GCA_015655095.1 Hyphomicrobiales bacterium
CCCCGGGCACGACCCCGTCGACGGCCACCTCGTCGGTCCACGTGTCGGTCATCGGATAGCTGGCGAGTGGGCCAATGGGAGTTGCATCAGCCACGGCGCCCGGCACCGGCAGGCACGACAACCGGAACGAGTCCAAGAAACGCTGCTCACGGCCCGGCCCAACAAGGGGCACCGGGCCATCGCCCGTCTCGCCCATCTTGGCAAGGTCAGCCATGTCATCACCCAGAATATAGACAACCTGCATCAGGAGTCGGGGCTTACCGAAAATCAGGTGATTGAGCTTCATGGCAACGGCACCTATGCCACCTGTCTTGATTGCGGCGCCCGTCACGAGCTTGAGGCGATCAAGGCGGTTTTCCTGGTCGATGAGGTGCCGCCGGTCTGCCGCCTGTGCGGCGGCATCGTCAAATCGGCGACCATCTCCTTCGGGCAGGCCATGCCAGATGGGCCCATGCGCCGGGCCCGGGAGGCGACGCTGGCCTGCGATCTCTTTCTGGCCATCGGCTCATCGCTGCAGGTCTATCAGGCGGCGGGGTTCCCCATTCTCGCCCGGCGCAACGGAGCGGATCTAGTCATTCTCAACCGGGAGCCGACCCCGCTCGACGACATCGCCGGCCTCGTCATTCATGAGGAAATCGGGCCTTTGCTGGCCCAGGTGGCCCGGCTCAACGACCATTGAGGCTTTATCCGCATCCGCGCCGCGGGCTATTGCAGTGTAGCAGGTGCGTCATGTATGGGTTGCCTCTCACTGGACCCGGTAAGAACCGGGTGGCTCTTCTGGCCGCCCATCCGCCAGACAACCAACCAGATTTTCCCGTTGATGGCCGGGTTGCTTATCCATCCCGGGGCGAATGATCGTGAATTTCATGAACAGTTTGGCCGCCTACCGTCGCGCATGGTTCTCCAATATTCGCGCTGACATTCTCTCCGGCGTTGTCGTGGCGCTCGCCCTTATTCCAGAAGCCATCGGCTTTTCAGCCATCGCGGGCGTGGATCCCAAGGTTGGGCTCTATGCTTCTTTTGCCATTGCCTGCGTCAGCGCCTTCACCGGCGGACGGCCCGCGATGATCTCGGCGGCTACGGCTTCCACGGCGGTGGTCATGGTCTCGCTGGTCAAGGAGCATGGTCTGCAATATCTCTTTGCCGCCACCATCCTGATGGGCGTCATCCAGATATTCGCGGGGTTCCTCAGGGTCGGCTGGCTGATGCGGTTTCTCTCGCGATCAGTCACCACCGGTTTTGTCAATTCTCTGGCTATCCTGATTTTCATCGCCCAGTTGCCGGAACTGATCGGTGTCCCCGTTACGACCTACTACATGCTCGCGGCGGGGCTCGCCATCATCTACCTCTTTCCCTACCTGACCCGGGCCATTCCCTCGCCGCTTGTCGCCATTGCGGTGCTGACGCTTGTCGCCTGGTGGTCAGGGATGCATGTGCGGACCGTGGGAGATCTGGGTCAACTGCCATCGGCTTTTCCCGTCTTTGCCCTGCCGCAGGTGCCGTTTACATGGGAGACCCTGCGGATCATCCTGCCCTATTCGGTGACGCTTGCCATTGTCGGTCTGCTCGAAACCCTGCTGACAGAGCAGATCGTGGACGAGATGACCGATACACTGAGCAACAAGAACCAGGAATGCCTTGGTCAGGGTACTGCGAATATTGCCTCGGCCCTGATCGGTGGCATGGGCGGGTGCGCAATGATCGGGCAGTCGGTCATTAATGTGACCTCTGGCGGCAGGGGGCGGCTATCGACCTTCGTCGCCGGCGCTTTTCTGCTGGTTCTGATTGTGGTTCTGGATGATCTGGTCCGGATCATTCCCATGGCTGCTCTGGTCTCTGTAATGCTCATGGTATCGATCAGTACCTTTTCATGGCGTTCGATTCTCGATCTGCGGCGTCACCCACTGCCATCCTCTCTCGTCATGCTGGCGACCGTGGTCACGGTCATCGCGACGCGGGATCTGGCCAGGGGAGTTCTCGTCGGGGTGCTGCTTTCGGGGCTTTTCTTCGCCGGGAAAGTCGCCCGGCTCGTCCGCGTGACGTCAGTTGTGCTGGATGAGGGGCGGGCGCGGATATATATGGTCGAAGGCCAGATATTCTTTGCCTCCACGGAAAGTATGATCGAGGCGTTTGATTTTCTGGAGCCGGTGAAGAGTATTACGATCGACGTGAGCCGGGCCTATCTGTGGGACATCAGTTCGGTCGGGGCTCTGGACAGGATAGTGCTGAAATATCGCCGGGCCGGGGTTGAAGTCACCATCAAGGGCCTCAACGAGGCGAGCGCTTCCCTGATGGATCGTTACGCGGAGCAGGACTGACCATCTTCCTCAGCGTGGCAGATAAATTTCGCCCTTGAGATAAAGCACAGCTTCACCGGCGATTTTTACCCGTTCGCCTTCCACGTCCAGATGCAGCGTACCGCCACGGGGCGAAATCTGGCGGGCTGTGAGCCGGGTTTTGCCGAGGCGTTCGCTCCAGAAGGGGGCAAGGGTGCAGTGGGCCGAGCCGGTCACCGGGTCCTCGTCGATGCCCTGCGCAGGCGCAAAGAAGCGGGAGACGAAATCAGGTCCCGAGGTGTCGCCGGGCGCGGTGGCGATCACGGCGAAACAATCGAGCGCGGCGATGGTACTGAGGTCAGGTGTCAATGCCTGCACCTCCGCTTCACTGGCGAAAACGCACATCAGGTTGGCGGACGAACGGTAGGTGGCTTGTGGTCTCGTGCCGAGCGCCCTGGTCAGGGACTGTGGGGTCTTGATGGCCTGTGTGGCTCGGGCCGGAAAATCCATGATGATCAGATTGTCTTGCTGGACCACTTTCAGCGTACCCGCCAGACGGGTCAGGAATTCAACTTCCGTGCGGCCGGGCTGCAGAACGGTGAACAGCAGGTGGGCAGTTGCCAGTGTGGCGTGGCCGCAGAGATCCACTTCGACGGCCGGCGTAAACCAGCGCAGTTCGAAATTGTCACCATGGGGGACTATATAGGCCGTTTCGGCCAGATTGTTCTCGGCAGCGATGGACTGAAGCTGTTGGTCATTCAGCCACGCGCTCAAAGGCACGATAGCAGCAGGGTTGCCGCTGAAAAGCGTGGAGGTAAAGGCGTCGGCCTGATAGATCGGCAGCGTTTGCATATTCATGCCCGCTTCGCTCCCCTCACGATATCCTCATTACGACATTTGTATCGGTATCTTGTCAGGAATGTATCAATTTCGTGAGGGGAACGAAGCGGGGGCAGAGCCCCGGCTCATGAGCGCCAGAACGGTTTTTCGACTTCATGCAGCGCGTCGGTGAGCGTCACGCCAATGTCCTGCAGAAGGCGCGGATCGCCTGCAAGCTTGGCCAGTTCCCGGCGTTCGGTCACGCGGCGGCTCCAGGTCGCGAGCAGGTCGAAGGCATTGAGCACAGGCACCCGGTTCTGGCGGCGGCTGGCATGCGTGATGGAAACCTGACCGTGGGTCTTTGACCCACCCAATGATACGATTGTACCCATTTAATTTCTCCTTAGATGCTAGATTGTATCTATATCCCGGAAGATGGTTGATTTCTAGAAAGATTCAATCCAAATATTGTCACTGTGACAATATGGCAGCCAGATCTCACCCTTTTCCCCGGTCCCCGCTATCTCGCGATAGCGGATGCGCTTGCGCTTGACGTCAAATCGGGCGGTCTGCAAGCGGGTGACCGCCTGCCGACCCACAGGGAGCTCGCTTACAGGCTCGGCGTCACTGTCGGCACGGTGAGCCGGGCTTATGCGGAAGCGGAACGCCGGGGTCTCATTGCCGGCGAGGTGGGCCGGGGCACCTATGTCAGGATGCCCGAGCCGGAATTGCCCCATTCCTCACCTACTGATCCGGTGCCGGGCCTGCCCGACGCTGTCGGCATGGACCAGAACCACCCGATCATGGGCCGGGAGCGCGATATGCTCGGAGCAACCCTTGCTGAAATGAGCCGGGACCCGCAAACGTCAAGTCTTCTTCTCTACCAGAACCATGCGGGGATGGCGGCGCACAGGGTTGCCGTTGCTGCGTGGCTCTCAAAATCCGGTTTCAACGCTCACCCCGACCGGATATTGCTGACCGACGGGGCTCAACATGGATTGGCAGTGGCAATCACCGCCATCGTTTCCCCTGGCGATTGTATCGCAACCGAGGGGATGACCTATCCCGGCATCAAGGCTGCCTGTCAGCTACGTTTGGCCCGCCTTGAAGCTGTTGCGATTGATGATGAGGGGTTGATCCCCGAAGCCTTCGCAGAGGCTTGTCGACACCATCGCATTCGCGCCCTTGTTACGACACCAAATTTGAATAATCCTTTAACGGGTGTGCTGTCCCTGCGTCGCCGCGAGGCTATTGTCGAAACTGCAAGGCGTCATGACGTTCTCATCATCGAGGATGACGTCTATGGTTTTCTCGTCGATCGTCCGGCTCCTTTCGCCGAGCTTGCGCCCGAGCGCACCATCCACATTTCCAGCCTGTCGAAGTGCGCCGCGCCGGGACTTCGCTTCGGCTTTATCCATGCGCCGGATAATCTGCTTGAGCGGCTCGGGCAGATCATCCGCTCAACGGTCTGGATGGCGACGCCCCTCACTCTTGAAGTCGGGCGGCGCTGGATTGAAAGCGGGGAGATGGACAAGCTCGCCGCCGAAAAGCGCACCGCGGCCACCCGCCGCCAGACCATTGCCAGCCAATTTCTCGGCAATGTCATGCAGAGCCATCCCAGCGCCTATCATTTATGGCTGCCTCTGCCGGATGACTGGCCGGAGCGTGAATTCGTGATGGAAGCCCGCCGCCGTAGTGTGCTGGTCACACCAGGCAGCGTGTTCACTGTGGGACGTGGCTCGGCGCGCAACGGCGTGCGGGTCTGCATCGCTTCACCGCCGAACGAGGAAACGCTGGTGCGTGGCCTCAAGGTGCTGCACCAGTTGCTCAACGCTGAGCCTGATCCCATCGTTTCGGTGATTTGAAGCCTACCGCCCCGCGAAGTCCGCGAGATCGACAATATCATGGTGGCTGTATACCCGCGTGCCACGGATCGGGTCCGCCGCCGCGCCGATCATGGCGGAAGCCACGCGCGCGGCGGGCACGCTTCGCCACTGGCTCAACGAGCCGATGAGCAGCGGGTCGAGCAGCGGCATGACCAGCATGGCCAGCCGTTCCGCCAGGCGGCGCTCGGGGCGGTGGCCGGTGAGCAGGCCCGGGCGGAAGATATGAAGCGATTCAAAGCCGATGGCTTCAACCGCCTGTTCGGTATCGCCCTTGATGCGGGGATAGAAAATCTTCGATTGCGAGTTTGCGCCTGCGGACGAGACGAGGCAGAAGCGCCGCGCGCCCAGCGCCTTCGCCAGTTTTGCGAACGAGACGATATGGTCGAAATCAACCTTGCGGAACGCTTCCTGGCTTCCCGCCGTCCTTATCGTCGTGCCAAGCGTACAGAAGGCGTCGTCCACCTTCACGCCTTCGAGGGCAGGCACGTCGTGCAGGCGCGTGAAATCGACGATGATCTGGTCGAAACGGGGGTGGCTGAGGGCGACCCTGCGGCGGCCAAGTGAGAATACTTTTTCATAAGCCGGGTAATGCGCCAGCTTGTCGGCCAGATGCGTGCCGACAAGCCCGCTTGCCCCTGCGATCAGCGCAGTCCTCATCGGCTGAAGAACCAGACCGCGACAAGGGCGACGAGAATGAGCACCGAGCCCCAGACCCAGGGGGAGAAGCCTCCGGCCTCATCGTCGGGAATGAGCGGAATGCCGGTGGGCGCGATATTGTCGGACTCCGGCGACTTTTCGCCAGCGCGCGGCAGCGGTGTTGCATCAAAGCCGGTTTCGGGCTCGTCGGCGTCGTCGGTTGTGTTCATAAAATCATGTCCTTTCGCGAATCCGCGTATCCGGCGCGAGTTTAGAGCGTCGGGGAGGTCATAGATAGGTCAGCAGCAGCGTCAGGCCAAGAAGAGCGACCACCCACAGCGCCATCAAGCCAAGCGGCAGGGTGCGCGCAACTGGCCCATCGGGCCCGCTCAGTCTCAAGGTCACCGACAGTCCTGCGTCGAGCAGGCTCTTGTGTCTGCGGGTCAATCCCTCCCATGGGCGCCGGGCCGTCTCCGCCATCAATGTCCCGATTGCCCCCGCTTTCCGGCAGAGCCAGAGCATGTCCGGCAGTTCGTGGGGGAGCCATCCGAGTTTCGCCAGCGCGAGCCAGATGAGACCACCCGCGCCTGATGCGAGCAGTTGCATGAGGACGGGGTGGAGGGTGTAGGGCTGATAGGGCGTGTCGAACGGCAATAGCGGGTAGAAAAGGCCGGGGACAGCGCCAATGCCGAGCGAAAGCAGGGCGGAAAGGCCCATGGCGAAGCGCATGTCGAGGGGAGCCTCGGCGCTGATGACTGGGGTACCGGTGAAGAACACGCGCCCCATCTTCATCACCGCGGCCATGAACACCCCCGCCGAGGCGGCATAGAGAAGGTTCTGCACCAGCGGCGTCGCGGCGGAAAAAGTCAGGCTCTTGGTCACGAAGCCGGAGGTCAGCGGCAGGGCGGCAAAGCTCAGCGCGCCGATGAGCATGAAGCCCGCCGTCCACGGCATCGTCTTGCAGAGCCCGCCAAGCTCGCTCTCCTTGATAGTGCCCGCCCCCGCCAGCACCGCGCCCAGCGCCATGAACATCAGCCCGTCATAGATGATGTGGGCGAAGGCATGGCCGACCGCGCCATTGAGCGCCAATGGCGTGCCGATGCCGATCCCCACCACCATGAAGCCGAGCTGGCTGTTGAGCAGACAAGCGAGCGACTTGCGCAGATCGTCCGCGCCGAGTGCATAGGGCAGGGGCAACAGCGCCATCGCCACACCGACGGGGATCAGGATTTCACAGCCGGGAAAGCCCCGCGCCAGCGCATAGATCGCAAGCTTGGTGGTGAAAGCGGCGAGCGTGACCGCGCCGGTGATGGTGGAGCTGGGATAGGCGTCGGCCAGCCAGCCGCCGAGCAGTGGAAACGCGGCCTTGTTAGCGAAGGCGGCGAGGAGCGTCCAGGTGGCCAGGCTCTGGAGCGACATCGCCTCGAAGGCGAGCGATCCTGTTTCGCGGTAGAGCATCGCAAGGCCTGCGAACAGCAGCACGCCGGAACCCACCTGCACCACCAGATAGCGCATGCCGGCCTTGTAGGAGGCCTCGCCACCCCTTGCCCATATCAGCAGGACGGACGAAAGCGCGGTTGCTTCCCAGAAAATGAACAGCGTCACCAGATCGCCCG